>CADBMM010000081.1 GCA_902795795.1 uncultured Lachnospiraceae bacterium
AGGGTTTGCGGCATGAACCTCATCGGGAATGATATGTATATGTGCATCAATCTTTGGAATATCTCTCCACTTCATATCCAGGCTCCTTTACAAGCTCCGATTCTTGTTTCTTCGTTCACTGTCTTGAAATCGTATCATTTTTTTCAACAGTAAACAATCAAATATCTTGTTGTGGCAGTTGACATTTTTCACATGAATAAATATAGTTTCTATATCGAATCTTATTCAGGAGCGTTTCTGCTCACCATTTCCCATTTATTGGAGAACCTTTATGCTGACGATGGAAGAACTCCGTCTTATCGACGACTATTTCACCCTCCTGTCTTCGAACGCATTCTGCGTTACTATCAGATCAAAATGCACAGGTCACGAGTGGCACATTATTGTCCAGGAATATGCCGACTTCCGTTCATTTGAGATCTCACACCGGCATAATAGCAAAGATCCGTTTCATGTTCACGGTCATGCAGGCACATTCAGAAAAGCGCTGCAATTAATCAGCAATCATGATACTTTCCAGCTTAATGGAAGGAAAGGGATTCTGTAAGATCAACTGGCAGATTGTTTAATTACTATTGAGCTTTCTCCATATGTTTCTTATTCTACATCCCCGCGTCCCTGCCTCAGCGTCTGTCCTCACTCCCAGAACAACTCATCCAGCGTCTTTCCCAGCACCTTGCAGATCGCAATACAGAGATTGATCGTCGGATTGTAATCTCCCTTCTCGATCGCGCTGATTGTCTGTCTGGACACGCCGACGGCTTTCGCGAGTTCCTCCTGGGAGAGGTCCATGCCGGCCCTGGCCGCTTTCAACCGAAGATTCTTCATCCGTCTTCACTCCTCTCTCGCATCGATAGCTTTTTTGACAACAAGTTCCGCGAAGATGATCACGAACATGATGCCGCAGAGAAGATTGATGAACGGACCCTGAATTGTTTTGTTTACGATCAGCTCACCGCGGACCGCTGCGAAGATCCCGAGGAAGAGGTTGAAAGCGCCAATCAGAGCCATAATGAGGATGAACCGTGTCATGTTCGTGTTCAGTCCCACATATCCGTCCTTGAAGATACAGTAACTGACCTGCCCGACAACACCTGCCAGGATCGGAATAAAGTATCCCGAATACCCGAGTTTCTCCGCGCCGAAGTTCCCGGTGCATAAGAACATCATCACCCCGCAGGCGGCCAGCGCGGAATAGAAGCCGACCTTATAGGCCTTTCCTCTGACGACCAGCTGTCTTTCATCATACTTCGTCTTCACCGCTCCGTCCCTGTTCAGAGCCCTCAGCAGAATGATGACCAGAATGATCCCAACAACGATTCCTATAGCCCAGGCCCATGATGCGTTCGTCATAATTTTCCAACCTTCTTTCTTTTATAAATTGATTCCGGTTTTCCCGGTGTTTTGATTCCGGTGTTTCCTGTTTACGAACGCATCATACACCCGGCGATAGCAATATGTCAAGTATATTTTACATAAATATAAATATATTTTCTTTTATGGTGTGGATGGACGACAAAATAGATCTGTCGCATTAAATACCTTTCAGAAGTTGAAAGCCTCAAAAAATAATTATTGTTTTCCTTTCATACGCCTTCTCCGTATCAGCATCCACATGAGTACTGACCCGGCCGCAATCATCACAGCTGCCGGCAGAACCATGTCATTGGCATCCCCTGTATCCGGATGATCTTTCGGTGGTGCCGGAGGCGTCTTGAAGCTGACCCGTTGATTATCATCTTTCAGGTCCTCATGCTTTGCGATCTCTTTTCCGTTATGGAAAAGCTTCTCAAACACAACCGTGCTGCTTCCGCCAAGCCCTTCCACATCAAACCAAAAAACGACTTCAGTTGTTCCATCTGCCCTATCGGGAATAAATGTTACGGTTTCCTTTACACTGTTTCCGTTTACCAGTAACTCGCTGCTGGTTTCCGCATTCATCAGGACACCCTGCAAAGTGTAGGCTTCACCGGGGATCAGGTTCTCAAATGTCACAACATCCGACAGGGTCAAAAAAGTATCCGCTGTTACGGTTTTTGCCCCGCCAACAGAAGCGGATGTTCTGATCTTCGGATAATGAACCGTCTGGTCCTCATCCCCTATATCGGCATGCGACACAAGAAGGATGTCATCACGGTACAGGCTTTCAAAAACCACAACACTCTTTCCTTCGAACACCGTACTGTCCACTTCAAAGACCAGCGTCACGTTTCCAGTACTCTGCTCTGCGGTAAAGGTTGTTTCTGCCGTGATCTTTTTGCCATCCTGCAGGATTTCTTCCCCGGTCTCCTTATTCATGAGAATGCCTTTTACGGTATATTCGTGTCCGACGATCAGGTTTGTATAATTCACGACATCCTCTACAACCGCTGATTTCTTTACAGATCCCGAACGTGACTGCGTATCGCGATCCTTTGCAGTTGTTTTCACTGAAGGAATGTAAATGGTCTGGCCTTCATCTTCATAATCCTCATGTGACACCACATTGATATCTGCGTTATAGAGTTTCTCAAAGACAACCGTTGTAGCACCCTGAAGTGTTCCTGCCGGGAATGTAAATTTAAGTTCAGCCTCCCCGCCTGCTTCTTCCGGAACAAAGCTCTTTTCTGCCGTCAGCTCCACTCCGTCAATGCTGAGCACCTTCTTTGTCGATTTATCCATCAGCGAACCTTTTAAAACATAGGTTTCACCCGGAATAAGGTTATGATATTCAACAGTATCAACAATCGTCGTCTCTTCACTTACAACTGCCTGTGAGTCCCCTGTCATAGAATCCTTTGCCTTAGTATGGATCTCCGGATAATAGACGCTCTGATCCTCATCCCCGATGTCGGCATGGGTACATATCTGCATCCCCTTATAATAAAGGCCCTCAAAAACAACCACTGTCCGTCCCTGCAGCGCAGACGCATCCAGTTCATATATAAGCTCCACCGTTCCGTCTTGATTCTCTGCTTTAAACGTTGTTGCAGCGGTAACGGCTGCACCGTTAATTTCCAGTGGTTCACCGGTCTCTTTATCCATCAGGACGCCTTTTACGGTATATTCGCATCCGGCGATCAGGTTGTGATATGAAACCGTATCAACGATCATTGCATTTTCGCTAACTTCCCCGACATGCGTTTTCGTGCTGCCGTCCACTGCCCTTGTCGACACATACGGGACGTAGAGCATCTGGCGTGCGTCCGAAAGGTCTTCATTATGGACAATAAGTGCGATCTCTTTGTCTGCCCTTACAAGGTAAAGGGTATTGACGGCATGGATCGTGCCTGCGTTAAGACCTTTTGTATTAATGGCCACTGTCGTTTCCACAAGGCCAAAGCCCTTTCCGGTTTCATTGTTCAATTCAGGTGTGAAGCCGGTGTCTTTTGTACCAAGCGTTGAAACGCTGCCGGCTTCATCTTTGAATATGATCTCCGTGTGGACTTTATACCGGTTCTTAAGGTTTAAGTTCTCGAACCTTACGATATCTGTTACATTGACGTTTTCATCCTTTGTTACCGTCTTCGACTCGCTCTTGTCGTCGATCAGGTCTGACTCTGCAGTGATCGGGATGTTGACAAAGGTGCCGGGTTCAAGCCCGCTGCCTTCAATGAACGCTGCTGCCAGAGCAGACGCATCTGCGACGATGACCTGTTCAAGGAGGTCCATACCTGCGTTGGCATCGCATGAAAGCTCTGCTATCTTGTACGAGCCGTAGATAAGGGCGCCCCTGGTATAATCGCCCCCGGCTCCAAAGTATACCGGTAAGGGGTTATCCGTAGGTCCTGAATAGGAATCGCCGCTCGCGTATAAGTCAAGGCTGTTGATAAGTGATGTGTCAGTACATGTGTCAAGCAATCTGCGTGTGCTCACTCTGCCGGAAGCGTCCGTTATTACGATGTGGCTTTCCACCTCGTTGCCTTCCTTGTCAAGAAGGCTGATACGGAACGGGATGCCTGCCATTGCCTCGTCTTTATCATTTACTTTGTTGAAAACAAGGTCGGCCCTGATCACGTCGTCTGCCAGCAATCCTGTATCAGCAGTGGTAAAGCTGACCGTTTCACCGTCTTCACTTATGGAGAACGTCGGGTTCCATGCCGTATTAAGGTTATAGCCTGCAGGCGCTTTTGTCTCCTTTGCGGAGTATGTGCCGTACGGAAGGTATTTCGCGGCCGTAGCGCAGTGACCGTTCTCATCCGTCGTAAGGGTAGCTACTATTTCGCCGTTTTTATACCATCTGCCGTCGATTAATACGGTTGATGCGCTTTCATTTACGATTGCGATCTCAGCGCCTGCAAGGGACGCGCTGCCCTGCGGTTCTGTTTCGCCTGTTTCGGAATCGGCTTTGTTGAATTCAACACTGCCTTTTACTACAGTATCGATGAACACGACAGAATATACATGGCCGCTCACAGGATCATTTGCAGTTACGTTTTTGACCTGCTCTTCATAGAGATAGCCTTTATTATTCGCGTAAATGCTGCTGCCAAGTTTGTTCGAGCCGGCGTATGTATCTCCCGCTGCGATGGTAGCGTCTGCGCGGAGCTCAAATACGGAATATGCTCCATACGGCAGACCGCTTATCCTTGCTGACCCGCTGTTTCCAAGGGTAAGGATGCTTATTACCGTACCTTTTGCATAAGATGCATTATTATACGCCACCGGGTTTTCCGAAGCATTAACGACAGCGTACTTTATGCCTTCGAACGAAGCATCGCCCTGTGGCATACGTTCTCCTGCATCACTGTCTTCCTTGATGATGTGTATGGAATAATCCATCGGGTTCTCGCTCGAAATTATATCAATGCCAGGCTCGTTATCGGTCGTGACCATCGAGGCTGATGAACCGTCCTCTTTATAGGGCCTTACTACCCCGTTCACCTCTTTGAAGTAAATGGTATAGAGCTCGTCATTTGTAAAGTACCCTTCCGGAGCTTGTGTCTCCTGGATCGTTATAGTGCCGATGGGGATGGTTGCAATGCCGTATGCATTTGTAAATAAAGCATCTCCGGATACTTTAAAACTTTCACGAAAATACAAACGACCATATGTATCTGTCCTGAATACCCATGTGCGTTCAGGCGTGCCAGTAGCCGTTTCTGACGCATAGTATTTAACTGTGTACTGTGCCCCCGCCAGGGAACCGTTGCCCTGTGGGACACTTTCGCCTGTTTTCGAGTCTATTTTCCTAAGAAGGACCGCGATGGGGTCTGAAAGGGGTGTATCTGCAAACGTCACTGATGCCGGTGAGGTTTCAGTATTCGTGTACGCCACGGTTACCGTTTTCACTTCGGTACTTCTTGTGTACCCCTTGGGCGCGGTCACTTCTGCCGCGTAGTACGTTCCCGCGTTAAGCTGGATAGTTCCTGTCTCGCCGGACGCATTCGTAGTAAGCTCGCCTTCATACCCTGTAAGGGATGCGTACCCGGTCGGGTTGGCCGCTGCCGTGTTTGCCGATGTCTGATTTGAGAATACGGCGAACTTGGCGTTTTCAAAGCTGTAGCAGCTGTTGCCGTCTGTAAGGGACGTGTCAGCGCTGGTCTTTACTATCTTTAAGTAGCCCATGCCTGGCGCGTCCGCCGCAGTAATGACGACACTGTTGCCTGTCTGTACGACAGAACTTGCCGCGAGCATCTTTGCCCTGGTGTCATCGTCCAGCCCGTCCGCTGGTCCGATCGCGTTAGTTGCCGAATCGGTATTGAGCCAGTATACGGTTCCCGCACCAAGGAAGCCGCCAGGGGCTATGAGTTCTACCACCCAGTACATCCCGCCTGGAAGGCCGGTGAGCTTTTTATTGTCACTGCTTACGGTATATGACGTGCTCTGCACAAGGCCAATCCCGTTCGCGTCTGTCTCAAATACTCCGACCTCGTTTCCTGTAAGCGCCAGTGCCGCTCTCGCCGCGGAAGCATTTGCTTCAGTATTATAAACGCCAAATACAGCGCCGGATAAGTCGGCAGTATCACTTTCAGTAGATACTTTTGTCAAAGATATTTCTGCTGTGATGTTA
>CADBMM010000082.1 GCA_902795795.1 uncultured Lachnospiraceae bacterium
CCCCGGCGTCCGGGTATCTATGGATGCGCTTACCTCAAGGGCGTCGAAGCTCAGCGATATAAGCCTTGAGCAGCCCAAGACCATTATCGGGCGCAACACCGCCGACTGCATGAGAAGCGGCATCCTTTATGGAACTGCCTCCATGATCGACGGGCTGATAAACCGGATGGAAGAGGAGCTGGGCGAAAAGCTTTTCGTCATTGCGACAGGCGGGAATTCGTCTTACGTACTTCCTTACTGCCGTACAGAAATAAAGCAGGATGAATATCTCCTGCTTAAAGGACTGTATCAGATATACAAAAAGAATACAACAAAATAATGGAAACCGTTATTTCAGATTCCTGAAATAATTCAGGATCTCGATATTTATGGCTTTCGCAAGATGAGATTCGCTCTCGCGGAGAGTACCAAGTGCTACATCTGCCGTATGCTCCAGTTTAAGAGTGCGGAACACCGGATTGCTTTTAGCCATGATCCATTCATTCGTAAGGAAAACACCTGTCCCTGACTGAAGCTTATTATAAACAGCTGAAAGCGAGGACAGGTGTTCTATATTTGGAGTAAAACCTGTCTCTTCGCAGATGTGGAGAATATTCGCGACTCCGTTGCTTAGACCCTGCGGGGCTGTCGCGTAGAAAGTATAGTCCGCGAAATCGGAAAGCGTCAGATCTTCTTTGTCGGCCAGGGGATGTCTTGATGAAAACAGGATCAGTTCGCCGATGGAACACAAATGGACGGTCTTAAGATCCTGGAATTCCTTCAGGATAGATTCAGTTGCAAGAACAGCATTTACTGCTCCGCGTTTTAATGCATACAGGACCTGGTCGATGCTGCAGGTAGATGTATCGAATTCTACCAGAGGATACTTGTCGGAAAACATGGTGGAAAGATCTTGGAAGAAATCCGGAAGCAGCCAGCCTTCGAGATAACCGAGCACATAGCTGCCGGAAAGCGTACTCTCGGAGGCCTTGGCAGATTCCATCGTTTCTTTAAGCCGCAGCTGGAATTCCAGAAAAAGGCTTTCAAATGCTTTTCCGGCAGCTGTCAGATGAAGCCCCCGTGTATGACGCTCAAAAAGCTTGCAGCCAAGCTCGCTTTCAAGTAAAGCGATCTGTTTGCTTACTGCGGGCTGCGACACAAAGAGCGCTTCAGAAGCTTTGGATATGCTTTTTTCTCTGGCTACCGTCAGAAAATAATTGATCTGCGACTGAGTCATTGTTTATCTCCGACAATTATATTAACAATTTGGTTATATTTAAAAATACTAAATAATTATGACTGTGTCAAGTAAAATTGTAATATTAAGTTGAAGAAAGCTGAACTGCCCTGGTTTGATTTACATTTGCGACACATTATGTAAATCGAAATTTTTTGAATTTTTGTAAAAATTTTTTTCGACAAGATGTAGGACTGCCTGAAAAGACAATCCACTTTATCTTGTGATTTGAGCCAAAATTGCCTGTTTTCGGGCTGTTTTCGGGCAAAAAATGGGTTTGCATTTTATTCAATTTATGGTTATAGTGGTTTTGGGTTATTGATGAAGGGTGAATTGCTTTTAGAATAAGTTTCGCGAGGGACATAATGATAAATGCAATTCTGGATTACATAAGATATCTGCGTGATGAAAAGCGTGTAGCTTACAATACCGAGATATCCTATGAAAGAGATTTAAAGAAGGCTTCGGAATTTCTTGCGGACTCCGGAATAAAAAAGCCGGAGAAGGTAACGGCCGAAAGCCTGGAATCATATATTGAGTATCTGCAGTCGGAAAACAAGTCAGCAGCGACGATTTCCAGAAATATAGCGGCGCTTCGTTCGTTCTTTCAATACTTGCTTGAGACGGACCGGATAAAGAAGGATCCGGCCGCGGATCTGAAACCGCCGAAGGTAGAAAAGAAACCTCCGAGTGTTCTGACAGTTGAAGAGATAGACAGGCTTCTGGATCAGCCGGACATGCATTCCTTTAAGGGGTTAAGGGACCGTGCCATGCTGGAGATCCTTTACGCTACCGGAATAAGGGTCAGCGAGCTCATTCATCTGAAGATCACCGATGTGGACATTGAACGCGGATATATGATCTGCCGTGACGAAAAGAAGGAGAGGTTCATTCCGTTTGGCGAGAGCACGAAAACAGCGCTGACGCTGTATACTGATCATGCCCGGAAAGTGCTCCTTAAGAGCAATGTGTCCGACTACCTTTTCGTAAACTGCTCAGGAGGTACAATGAGTAGACAGGGGTTCTGGAAGGTCCTTAAGGGATATGCCGCTGACGCAGGCATCGCTAAGGATATTACTCCGCATACGCTGAGGCATTCATTTGCGGCGCATCTTGTCCAGAACGGAGCAGATCTTAAAAGCGTGCAGACCATGCTTGGGCATTCCGATATATCGACAACGGCGATATATAAAAATGCGGAGCTGCTTAAGCTGCAGGAAGTATATACAAAAGCACATCTGAGAAGATAATTTTGAATCATTCGGCGGCAGGAATTTTTCCCTGCCGCTGTTTTTTTTGAATATATCATTATGCGAAAAACAGATACATCTATGCAACTATACAATATATATTGAAAATGGTAATACTATGTGAGAAAATCATAAAAACATCACTGAAATCTGCCGAATAATCAGTAATATTTACTATAAATTCAAAATAATCGAATATTTCAAGCAGAATAAGCGCTATGTATCTTGTAACTTTAGCCGCGGCTTCAGGCCGGGCTTTGAATTGTAACTAGTTAACCAGATTTAGAACAGCTGAAAATCATTTGATCAAGGAGGAATCAAAATGAAGAGGAAGGTTTTATGCTTGTTAACGGTAGCAGCCCTAATTCTTTCACTGGCAGCAGCGCCCGCAAGTGTATCGGCATCGTCTGATGGCAGCGGAGATTACAAGTACGGAGGACCGAACGGCATCGAATACCCGGATATTACATTGACGGTAAATGATTATAACGTTATGAATTCCGGCCCTGCCCAGGGCACACAGATCGCATGTGATTATATTACTGAAAAGAGCGGCGGAAAGATTAAATTTGATATTTATTACGGAGGAACATTGATTGAAGCCGTAGACACCTTTGCCAACACGGCCGACGGTATGGCAGATATTTCTTACTATATGGTCGGCTTAACAACGGGTGTCATGGAAGTCGGTGCTTTGCTTGCGTCGCTGTACTGGCGTGAATTCCCTGAGATACAGGGTCTGACGGAAATATCAAGACTTGCTTTCGAAAGAATACCGGAGTTCCAGAATGAGCTTGAAAAACAGGGCGTTGAATGCATTGCATCTTCAACTTCACCCGGAACGCTTATGGTATTCAGAGATTCTAAAAAGGCAGATTCGATAAATACACCTGATGACCTGAAAGGTATGGTCGTACAGACGGGTGGCGAAGCTGGCGCTATCGTTTATCAGAATCATGGCATAACCCCGTTGATCATGGGACCCGCTGACTGGTATCAGAACTTTGAACGCGGCGTTGTCGATGCACTTGCACTGAACCTGCCGTGCTTCAAGGATTTCGGTATCAAAGAGCTTATCGGCAGCTATCTGCTGTTCGGCGATGGAAAGTATATCGGTTCCGGCGCTTCCCTGTATCTTGCAAATCTCGAGAAATGGAACAGTCTGGATGAGGACACACAGGCTCTCCTGAAAGAAGGCTTCAGATATGGAGAAGACTTCTGTGTTGAATACGATTATACCACTCAGGAAGAAGTTGCTGCGGAAGAGTATGCCGTCAAACCTATGCATCAGATACCCGAGGAGGAAATGGGACCTTGGTATGATCTGGCAATGGAAACAGTCGAAATTTGGAAGGATAACGTAAGCAAAAAGACGGATTATGACGCCGATGCAGTCTTTGAAGCATACAATAAAATCGTTGACGAGGTCATGGAAAAATACAGCAAGTGATCCTGACTTAAGCTAAGGCCCAGGGCATCATGATCATATAGTTTAATTATAATGTCAAAGTCGGTCCACAGCATAATTTATATGGTGTGGACCGACTTGCAAAAGGGCAAAATTATATCAGCAGTCCCGAGATCATATATTAATTCGCCGGAAAGCGTTTGATCATTTGGTTTAACGGTCTGAGTCATGGTCTTGCACCTGGCGGAAACCGTAGGGAGGAGATTTGAGACGTGAAGGATGCATACAGTGAAAAAACCGGCCTGAAGGCAACGATCAAAGCAGGAAGCCTTATGGGGTCAAAAAGCGGCCCTATGACCCGTGTAGAATCAGATGAAAACGGAAAGATCATACGTGTACGTCCATTTGACTATACTAAAGTAGTTGACGTAAATGCGAAAAATAAATACTCAATTGAGGCACATGGAGATACCTTCACTCCCCCGGACAGATCGATCCCGGGTGAGTTTTATCTGGCATATAAAAAACGTGTTTATTCCAATAATCGTGTGAGATATCCGCTGAAACGTGTGGACTGGGATCCTGACGGTGAGAGAAATCCTCAGAACAGAGGGAAGAGTAAATATGTCCGCATATCATGGGATGAAGCCACGACTATTATTGCTGATGAATTAAAACGTGTAAAAGAAAAATACGGAATGTCCTGTGTCCTCGCGGAAGCCGATATGCATGGCGAGGGTAAGCATGTCGCTCCCTCTCACGGATGTATGAACAGGCTTTTGTCGCTGATGGGCGGTTATACCGTACAGATGAGGAACGCCGACTCCTGGGAAGGATGGACGTGGGGCTCAAAGCATGTCTGGGGCGGTGAAGCCGTAGGTGAGATGCATGAATGCGGCAATGTCTGGCCGGATATCGCAAAAAATTCGGAGCTTCTCCTTTTCTGGGCTGCAGATCCCGAAACTACCGCTATGGGCTTTGACGGATACATGTCCAGCAGACTTAGCCAGTGGCTGCACAGGCTGGGACTCGAATATGTTTACATCGATCCTGCACTGAATTTCTCGGCATGTTATCTGGCCGACAAATGGATCCCCGTGCTTCCTAATACGGATGCCGCTTTATATCTGGCCATTATTTATGTATGGCTTACAGAAGACCTTTACGACAAAGAATATGTTAAAACGCACGTGGTTGGAGCGGAACCGTTTTTTGACTACGTGCTTGGCAAAGACAGCGAAGGCATACCGAAGACCCCTGCATGGGCTTCGGAAAAATGCGGAGTTCCGGAATGGACCATCAAAGCGCTGGCAAGGGACTGGGCGGACAAGGTCACATCAGTTACGATAGGCAACGGCGGAGCCGGTATAAGAGGGCCATATTCGACCGAACCGGCACGTCTGCAGTCTATATGCCTTGCAATGCAGGGACTCGGAAAACCGGGCAGACATCAGGCAAAATGGCTGGAATGGAATCTGTTTACCAGTAAGTATGCGATGCCGTATCAGGGCGAAAAGCTGATCGATATTCCATATCGTGCAGAAATAGTACGTCCGGTAAATCTTAAATCCGGAGGCACGTATAATATTGGCCTCGGAATGATGCTTCAGGAAGAGGAAAGAAAAAAGGATGAAGCGATAAAGATGGGCGGAAGGTATCAGATCAGCGAAGGAGCGAAGAAGATCGCTGAGCTGGCGGATCTTTGCAAGATCACTGATGTATCTCCACAGCAGAGCATTCCCAAATGCATGGTGCACGATGCCATATTGAAAGATCATATTGAATGGTACGGGCTTTATTCATTCTGCGGACCGAGGGAACAGCAGTTTAAAAAGTATCAGTTCCCGAATCCGGGATGCAGCAGGATACATATGATATGGACGGATTCGCCGTGCATGACCACATGCTGGAATGATTCCTTTAATTTCGTTAAGGCGGTCCGGTCACCTGAAATAGAATTTATAGTGGCCCAGCAGCCGTGGCTTGAAAATGACTGTGTGCTTGCGGATATCATCCTTCCGGTACAGACGAAATTTGAAATGGAGGATATATCCGATGATGCCGCCGGCGGCATTTTTACGGCGGTCTATCATGAACATGAAGCGTGTCCTCCCGTAGGAGAATCTCTCAGCGATTTCGACTGTGTGGCAGCTGTAGCGAAAAAGATCAGTCCTGAGATCTACAAAGAGTATACACACGACGATATGCCCGTCGACAAGGTCGTAGAGCTTTTCTGGCAGGGATGCGGAGTCGCGGACCTGGATAAGGATGATGAATTCCACAAGAACGATGTGTTCATCCTTCCGTGTGTTCCGGATATTCAGGATTTTGATAAATACCCGCCGGGATGGAGCATGTTTGCAAAAGATCCCGAAAACAATCCGCTTTCAACGCCGACCGGAAAGCTTGAATTTACATCAACGGGTCTTGCGGAGAATTTCCCTGACGACGAGGAACGTCCTTTGTTCCCGAAGTGGATCGAAAAAGGCGAAACACATGATGAATCACTGTTTTCGAAACGTGCCGAAAAATATCCGCTTATATGTATGTCAAATCACGGTCATTGGCGTTTCCACGCGAACTGCGATGACATTACGTGGAACAGGGAAAATGAGTCGATGAAGATTCGCGGGAAGGACGGCTATGCATATGAAGCAGCGTGGATGAGTCCCGCGACCGCGGAAAAATACGGTATCAGCCATGGTGATATCGTAAAGGTATTTAATGAAAGAGGAACCGTCCTGTGCGGTGCATATGTAACTGAGCGCGTGGCGGATTCCACTGTATATGTTGACCATGGCGCCAGATTCGATCCGATCGAAGCGGAAACGTTGGACCGCGGAGGCGCTATCAACCTCATTACACCTCACGGTAATATTTCAAAGAATTCCACCGGCATGGTCGTCAGCGGATTCCTGGTCGGACTTGCGAAGGTCACGGATGAAGAAATGACCAAATGGAAGAATCAGTATCCCGAAGCCTTTGAAAGAAAGTTTGACAAAGACTGCGGAGTTTGTCTGGACAGCTGGCTCATAGATGATGGTAAGGGGGTGTAATGATGGCTAAAAAAGTGTTCTTGATCGATGTTGCTAAATGCAGCGGATGTCAGTGCTGCCAGGTGGCATGTAAGGATGAGCACTGCGGGAATGACTGGATGCCTATAGCCAGACCGCAGCCGGATACAGGTCAGTTCTGGATCAAGGTAAATGAAAATGTATGCGGTACACGGCCAAAGGTAAGGATCCATTATATACCTACGCTCTGCAATCATTGTGATGATCCCGCATGTGTAAAAGCAGCTGAAAACGGTGCTGTTTATAAACGAAGCGATGGACTGGTCATAATCGATCCGGAGAAAGCAGTGGGGCAGAAGCAGATAATGGAAGCATGTCCTTACGGAGCGATCTACTGGAATGAGAAATTGAATATTCCACAGAAGTGCACGGGCTGCGCCCATCTGCTCGATTCCGGATATGAAAAACCGCGCTGTGTGGAAAACTGCCCGCATGATGCCATAGTATTCGGGGATGAAGAAGAACTTAAGGATCATATTCTCGGCGCTTCGATGTTAAAGCCGGAGCTTGGCCTTCACCCAAATGTTTATTATCGCAATATCCCAGGTCAGTTTATCGCGGGAACGGTATATGATCCCGTAGAAAAAGAAGTAATTATTGGCGCACGTGTCCGCGCGGTCACCGGCGGGAAGGTGTATAAAACCACTACCAACCAGTATGGAGATTTCTGGTTCGAGGATCTGGCCATCGGATTTTTCGATGTTTATATCGAACAGAAAGGATATAAGGAGAAATCTTTTATCGGACTGCATACTGTTGATTGCATAAATCTTGGCGATATACCGTTAGAGCTTCTGGAGAGCACCTAACGGACAGCAGCCAGACGTCCTGACACAATTTATATTAACAATAAATGGAGGTTCGGTCTATGGAAGAAATGCATATAGGTAAACGTATGGCTCAGATCGACAATGTGGCCGGAAAAATCTTTTTCGTCCTTACTGCCTTGTCAGTCATAACATCCTTCTATGTACTTATAATTACAACAGCTGATGTTATAGGCAGGCAGACGGGACATGCGCTTTTCGGGGCCGTGCAGACCAGTGAGATCGCGCTTTCACTGCTTGTAATGAGTACCCTGCCTATTGTTACCATGTATAACGCGCATATCAAGGTAGATCTCGTTTTTGAGAAGCTGTCGCCTAAAGTACAGAAGGCTTTGATTTATGTCAACCTTGTCTTTTCGGCATTCGTACTTTTTGTTTTATCATACAGTTCTTATACTAAAACATGGAAAATAAAATCATTGGGTACATGCTCAGAAGCATTCGGCATTCCTTTCTGGCCTATATACCTGATGATCAGCATCATGCTGTTAGCCTCCGCGATCTGCGCGATCTATAACATTTTCCATTATGCGATGACCGGGATTTTGATCAGCGCGACAACATTTGATTCAATGAAGAAAAGCAAAAAAGAATCCGGAGAGGAGGTTAAGGCATGACTACATCAATGTGGATCGGAGTGGTCGGTTTCATAATCCTTGTTCTGCTGATTTTTTCCAGGATATGGATCGGCTTTGCAATGATAGGTGTCGGTTTCATCGGCCTTTTTGCACTTAAAGGATTCGGGTTTGCAACCGGGGTTTTAGGCAGCGAACCGTTCACCCAGGCCACGGCGTATGAGCTTATATGTATGCCGACGTTCTGTATAATGGGTTCAGTTATTGTTGACTGCGGAATGAGCGATAAGCTGTATAATGCTGCCAAGGCTTTTGTCGGCCATATAAGGGGCGGACTTGGCATGGCGACCGTAGCGGCCTGCGGAGTATTTGCCGCTATCTGCGGAAACAGCCAGATCACCGCCATGACGCTGGGTAAAGTCGCGTATCCGGAAATGGTAAAACACGGTTATGATGAAAGCATTGCTGCCGGCGGAATAGCAGCCGGAGGCGGCATAGGTATCATGATACCGCCAAGCGTAGGCTTTATCCTTTACGGAATGCTGACCGAGCAGTCTATCGGAAAGCTCTTTATATGCGGACTCATCCCAGGTATACTTCAGGTCGTTATGTTCTGCGCTGTGTTCTATATAATTGCAAGAATCAGGCCTGAAAAGGCGCCGCGCAGCGAGAAAACTACTATGAAACAAAAGTTTTCAAGCCTTAAGGGTATCTGGAGCACGCTGATCCTGATCATTATCATGCTCGGCGGTATATACGGCGGTTTCTATACAGCGACCGAGGCCGGAGCGATAGGTGCGGTCGGATCCATCATAATCGCTTTTGCAACAAAAACGCTGACCTGGAAGAGACTTTGGATCGATGTCGTGGAAGGCGCAAGAATGTCTGCGGCAGTGCTTATACTTCTTATCGGCGCAAAAGTATTCCTTCGTTTTATTACGGCAAGCGGTCTTGCCACATATCTGACGAATATTATTATAGGGCTGGATGTGAGCAAATATGTGATACTGTTTTTTGTATTCATCCTGTACCTGATACTCGGAGCGGTATTTGATATAATGGCAGGCCTTATGCTTACGATCCCGTTCCTGTTCCCGATCATGACTGCGATAGGATTTGATCCGTTCTGGTTCGGTGTATTCGTGGTAGCTATGATGGAGCTGGGAGAGATCACACCGCCTATCGGTCTTACAATATTTATCCTGTCCGATGCTGTCAAGCTGCCGGTGGCAAAGGTATACAAAGGAGTAGTGCCGTTTATCTGCGCAAGCTTTTTGTTCATACTGATATTGTGTGTATTCCCGAAGATAGCATTGTTGCTGATTTAGCAATATTACTTCACTGATCATATAAAGGCAGATCTGGCATCTGGCCGCAGGAGCAAACGCCTTGGCCGGAAACGCCGGATCTGCCTTGACGCGTAATTGGCGCCAATAACTGCTTAAGCTGCATTGCCTATGCAAACAATGTTATATACGAATCAAACTATTCATGGATTTTTTCTGCTTAAATGCAGCATAATTGATATAATAAGATGCAAATAAGATATACAGGAGGACAAATATGTTTGTAAAAAGACCAGTCACCGAGCGGGTAAAAAGAATACGTGCGAAGGTGAGAAGCACTAAACCTAAAATAGATCTTTCAAGATATAAACTGATTACTGAATTTTATCAGGAAAACCCGCAGCTTACCGGAATACTCAAGCGCGCAAAGAACCTGAGAAACCTGTTCGAGAAAATGCCGACACTCATTAATGAAGACGAAGTCATCGTCGGCTGGATGGGAACAAGCTTCCGTGATACGCCTCTTTTTCCGGAGGTATCCTGGAAGTGGTTTATGGAGGAGCTGCGCGCAAACAATATCAGGACACGCGGCGTTGATCCTTATGAGCTTGATGAAGAGGATGAGAAATATCTTCTTGAAACAGGTGATTTCTGGCTGAAGAACAATATGAGCGCGATCTTTGATGAGTATATTCCCAGGAAGGTAAGGGATGAGCTTTCACACAGCGGTGTTATTTCATTCAAC
>CADBMM010000083.1 GCA_902795795.1 uncultured Lachnospiraceae bacterium
GTTTGAACACCTCGTGACATTCCGGACAAATGTATTTTACATGTCCGAAGTAGTACCGGCTGACCAGTATCCCCCAGGGAACAGCCAGCAGCACCCAGACGGCGAACGGCCACCATATCCCCTTCACGATCCAGAAAATGATGGAAAACCATTGCAGCGCCGTGATCGGCGCTCCGGTCAGGATCATCATCCACCTCATTTTTTTCAGTTTTTTCTTGCCCTCCATTATGACAGCTATGTCACCGATGGTTTCGAGAGAGAATTCTGTTTGGCTTTTCAGTCCGTTTTTCAGTTCGCGGAGTTTATCCAGTTTTTCCTTTTTCTCAGAAATCTCATCCGAAAGAACCGATTCCTGCTGTTCGATCAGCAGTGAGATTACCTTCTCCGGATGCTCTTCCATCAGGATCTGGGAAATCGCATCGATTGGGATATCCATTTCACGCAGAAAGCAAATGATCTTTAGCCTTCTCAGATCATCCTCCGAGTAGATCCGTCTTCCGCCCTCGGAAAGCTCGCTGGGGATCAAAATACCTCTGGTATCATAATACTGGACCGTTCGAACGGTGACGCCGCAAAGCTTTGCGATCTCTCCCGTGGTGTATTTTGACATAGCTTTCACCTCCTTTTGCCATGTATTCTACTTCATGACGCTGCGTAACGAGCAATACCTTACGCAGGGGGATTTTTCAGGTTTAATTTAAAAAATCGTAATATCATGATACTCTATCGGGAAAGCTATCAGATTTTCTCTGAAAATGGTGCCTACGGAGAGTAGAGTGGCCTCAGGCACTGTATGGTCCTGCTGAACAATTCCATCACCCTTCCCGGTGCTCTGCCTCTGCCGGTAGCTTTTCATACATTTTCTGCGCCGGGAGATTTGATTTCAGCGTATCGAGACGCAGTGCCTTCTTTCCATTCTTCACTGCGATCTCCATTGCTTCTTCCTGATCCTGTCATCTCATTTCCAATGTTTCAGCTGTGAGAGATATCCGTCGAACTGACTTCTCCGCTCTGCTTCCGGTGTATTCTCCGGATTCGGCATATGACCAACCAGATAATCCAGCAAAGAATCTTTCGTAGCATATGTAAATCCGCCCTCTGTATAGCACCATTTGCAGTAATCCTCATTGAAACTGCCATCCGTCTCTTTGCTGATCATCCCGTCATCATTCAGCGGCATACCGCAGCATTGACACACAAGCTGCCTTGGGGAACCAAGAAGCGTGTTGATTGAAACATCGAACTCCTTCGACAACAGCTTCAGAGTATCTGTATTCGGTTGAGTTTCGCCGGTTTCCCAACGGCTTACCGCCTGTCTTGTAACCATCACACGCTCAGCCAGCTGGTCCTGCGTCAGATTGTTATTCTCTCTCAGATTTTTAAGTATGTCCCTCATCTCCATGATGTTATCCTCCTTCAGATGGTATATTGAAATTATACCGTAAAATATCAGAGAAAAAAAGCAACCATCTGTTGCTCAGTTTTAGTCAGGTTCATCATTTCCGTTCTTCACTAGACATGGTTTTCCCGGCCTTCCATTATGTATTTCTTGTCAGTTTGCTATGCTTGTAAGCTCTTTAGCCACTTCGAAACCGCTTTCCCAGGGCCGTTTTCCGCATCCCGCATCTCAACAGGAAGTCCGGCAATGACTGTTGCATTCGGTTCCAGTTCACGGATCGTATCGTAAGTGCCGCCGTCCCCAGAACCCATATGGGTGTTGAAGGGGATGATGGTCTTCCCGGAGAAATCATACTTGTCAAAGAAGGTATAAATGATCATCGGGAAGGTGTACCACCACATCGGATACCCGATATAGATCGTATCGTAGCTGTCGATGTCGATCTCGTTTTTGATGGCAGGGCGCTGATCCTCATCGTGCTCTTTCTTTGCGATCCTTGCCAGCGCATTGTAATGTTCCCGGTTGCTGTCATAGGGGGTGACCGGCTCGATCTCCACGATGTCTGCCCCCGTCTGCTTCGCGATTTCCTCGGCCACGATCTTTGCCGTGCCGTAAACGGAGAAGTAAACTACCAGTTCTTTTCCCATTATTCGTACCTCTTACAGATCCGGCTGCAGTTCCATCTGTGCGTACTGAGCGATCAGTTCCGGCGTTGCGGTGTAATAACGCACTCCTTTATCTACTTTTGCGATTTCGGCCATGTCTTCATCCGTCAATTCAAAATCAAAGATATCGAAGTTGTCGCGGATATGGTCCGGATTTTTAGAGCCGGGGATCACCACGTTGCCGCTTTGGATGTGCCAGCGAAGGATGATCTGGGCAGGGCTCTTGCCATACTTGGCACCGAGTTCTGCAAAGACAGGCTGACCGGTCAGTGTCTTATCGCCGTGACCCAGCGGATACCAGGCCATGAGCCCCATGCCGTATTTCGCAAGGATCTTCTTCAGCTCCGTCTGAGGGAAGTATGGATGTGCCTCTACCTGGACGACCTGCGGTTTGATCTCCATCGTGTCGATGGCTTCCTGCAGCAGATCCTCCGGGAAGTTGGAGAGGCCGATGGCTTTCACCTTGCCTTCTTTATACGCTTTTTCGATCTGCTTATAGCCTTCGCGCCAGTTGTCCGTAGGCTGGTGCAGGAAGAGAAGATCGATGTAGTCTGTATCAAGGCGCTTCAGGGTTTCCTCGATCGCTGTTTCCTTCTCATATACCGTCGGCCACAGCTTTGTGACCAGAAAGATTTCTTCTCTCGGAACGCCACTTTTTTTGATTCCTCTGCCGGTGCCGGATTCATTCATGTAGCCATTGGCGGTATCGATCAGACGTACGCCGCTTTTCAACGCGCTTTCCACGGAAGCTTCCGCTTCTGCCGGGCTCATCATAAACACGCCGATCCCTGCCATAGGCATCTTGATTCCATTGTTCAGTGTGAAATAATCCATTATTTGATCTCCTTTCGTGATCCGTTGCTCACGGATTGGTTATCTGTTATTGCTTATGTGCATAGTATAACTGCATTTTTCTTGAAAATAAACTGCTTTTCATCTATAATGGTATACGTGATACGAATACAAAAGGAGGCCAGCCATCATGATCGAAACTTATCTTCTGGAACAGTTTGTCGCATTTGCCAGACAAGGGACGCTGCTGAAAGCTTCGGCAGAACTGCATATAACCCAGCCCACACTGTCCCGTTCCATGAAAAAGCTGGAGGAAGAACTGGGCGTGTCGATCTTTCACAGAGAAAACAGCAAGCTTTCCCTGAACGAGACCGGCAAGGTGGCCGCCGAATATGCCGAAAAAGCCCTTCAGGCCAATCAAGATTTTATTGACCGTGTTCTTTCATTTGATCGACAGTTAAGAACCATCAGCATCGGATCCAGCTCACCGTTTCCGATCAATGAATTGATGCCGACATTTCAGAACTACCTCTCCGACAAAACAATTCTGACAGAACTCGTAAGCAGCGATGAAACACTGGTTAAAGGTCTGAAGAATCGGCAGTATGACATGGTGATCCTCCACACCCTTCCGGATGATAAATCTCTGTTTTGTCAGAGATACATGGATGAGCAGATCTATATATCCATTTCCAACGATCACCCACTTGCCCGTCAAAACAGCGTTTCTTTTAAGGACATCTCCGGGATGCGGATTTTAGTCTCTGCTCATATTGGCTTTTGGATGGATATTTGCAAAAAGCATTTGAATGCATCGGATCTGCTGGTGCAAAACAATGCAGATGCTCTCGATGAACTGGCAGACGCTTCTACGATTCCCATGTTCAACTCAGACCGGATGATAGAACTCGGATATAACACACCCGGCCGGATCTCCATTCCCATCTGCGATGAAGACGCCCATGCCACCTACTGGGTGGCCTGCCGTACACAGGATCAAAATAAATACCGTTCGATCTTTAATGTTGTTCGTGGGTATGCCATCAGACACGACTAAAAAAGCCTGCGAACATCGGTTTTTTTCCAATGTCCGCAGGCGCTCCTGTAATAGCTTACAGGTCTATTTGATTCGTATTTCGTTGTAATCATCTTATGTAGTTGGTCGCCAATCTGGTTTCTTCCTGTTCCGGCAATGCAACTCCATTTTTATCGCCGGCTTCTTTCAGTTTCAACAACCACGCCATATTTCTGCCGAGATACCGCATGATTTGCAGTCCTTCTTCATCCTGCTTGACCTCTTCCGGCGTATTGCCGTGAACCATATTCCAATAGCGGGAAGTGGCAATCGGCATCTGCTGGTGGAAGAAATATTTATTCATCTGGTCAAGTGCGGATGTGGTTCCTGCCCGCCTTGCAGATACAACCGCTGCCGCAGGCTTGAAGCGGAAGGGGTGCGGATTCTGCGCGGACGCTGAGAAGAATACCCTGTCCATAAAACTCATGAGACTTCCGTTCATGCCGGAATAATAAACAGGCGATCCGAAGATAAAGCCGTCATAATCAGCCGCTAAAGCTGTGAATTCATTTACCTTATCATCGAATACACACTTCTGCTTCTTTGCACACTGAAAACAGCCGATACAGCCACCGATAGGCTTATTGCCGATCCAATAAAAATCTGTATCGATGCCTTCCTCATTCAATGCAGATGCTGCCTCAGAAAGTGCTGTATATGTACAGCCCTTCTGATGAGGACTTCCGATTACCAATAATACCTTCACTTCTTTCCCTCCTCAATATCCAAGGCTATTCAGCCAATCATTTACCGTGCTCCGTACACTTTCACGGCTATTCTCCTTTGACCTTCGACATCAATACTACCGACTCGAAAAACGCGTGTATTACTAACATGTCGACAAACTGGGATTTGTTTGACTATTTTGTTTTATACACGAAGACCTCATGGATTTCATGATCGTATCCTTCATAGAACCCGCTTGGCATTCCGGCGA
>CADBMM010000084.1 GCA_902795795.1 uncultured Lachnospiraceae bacterium
CCGAATTTGATAACTCTTATAACGGCTGCGAGACTTCCGCGCTGACGGAAAACATTTACTCTGAAGCGGCCCAGCTGTGATACCGAGAACGAGAAGTCATCGTCGAGACCGGCGTCCAGATTTGCGCGGCTTCGGCCGCTCATGGCGTAGATCTCGTCGACCAGTACATTGATGCCGTCGGGCCTCAGAAAATCGCCGGGAAGACGCTCCTGCTTTCCACCGCATTTATAGGTAACGGGCAGGCCGGCGATCAGAAATACATCTGCTGCCCCCATATCAATAGCCTGCTTGAGGATATCTGAAATATTCATGTCTTTCTCCTCTTTACTTTCTTGTAGAATAAAGTGCCAGTTGGGACGAAGTGCCAGTCACTTTGTCCCGTAATTTAAAATCCCATCCACAGATCGAGGTCTGTGTTTTCTGTCCATTCTTTGTCGATTATCCAGCTGAGCACTTTGATATCTGCACCGTCAGCTTCCAGTTCGATATGAAGGCGGGTGCCGTCTTTTTCAAGAAGCGCCGTGTAATGTCCGTTTTCCTGGCGTTCGAACGGGCTTAAGGCTTCAGATGCAGTATCTAACCTGGCGGAAGCATTTGCCTCGTGACGTTTTGTTTCAAAATCTGCTAATAATGCCTGCCCTTCGGCTTCCAGCTCGTAGCGGACGCGTACGGTCTCGGCGTATTTTTCTGCCAGACGTCTGTCAGCCGACGCCGTCGAAAAATTCAATAGCGCCAGGATCGCCAGACAGATGGTTATGACTGTGAGAAGAAGGGCGATAGGCCCGAGTTTAACGACTGGCCGGTTCATCTGTCACCCTCCTTTATATAGACCGCTGTAGTGAGCTTATATAATTCACTGCCGCGGGCGGCGTACGTTACAAGGATCGTTCCGTTTACAAGACCTGGTGCAGAAGCATCGGGCTCCCAAAGCACAGAGACTTCATAAGCATGATCATCTTTTGAAGCGGGTGCGAGATCGGAGCCGTAATATGCCGTTACCAGGGTATCTTCACATACGGCGTTGTCATTTTCGTTAAGGTATGCCATAAGATCTTCCGGGCTTTCGGAGGCGGACATGGCCTCAGCGGCATTTTCGGCAAGCCCTACAGCTGCAGTAAGAGCTTTTGCGGAAGCGGACTGGATACTTCCTGCTCCGAACATACGGGTAAGTACAAGCGCCACGAGTATAAGCGTGACGGTAAGGAGCAGGGTCTCAACATAAAAAGCGGTAAGATGTCGGCTTTTATTCATGAGGCGTCACCTCCGCTTCGAGGATGCAGCAGTACTCTGCCGGCATCGGTATATATCTCATAAAGGCTTCCTGTCCTGATCACTTCAAATACTTCCGTCTCTGCGATCACCTGTGAGCGCTCCGGCTGCGGAGCGGAATCGAGGGAGGCATAATCTTCCATGAGCTGACCTTCATACTGATAAATATGCAGGCCGTACCCGCTGTCGTGGTCGGCGAGGATGAGCACCTGCCCGTAGGTGGGATCGTCGGAAAGAATAAAGGAGCCTGCGGTGTCGCCGGAGCGGGCGACCGTGGAAAGGTAGGAGCCCAGAGCGCGGGTGCTGTTATTGCCTTCCTGGCTGGCGGTCGTACCCCTGAAGCTGTGCGCGCCGAAAACAACGAGCAGAAGAATGCTCGCTATCATCACGGCCGCAATGCCGATCATGAAGAAACCGGCGGAATAACGTTCTCTTTCCAAAAAGGCACCTCCTTTCAGGGATATCAGATCTATTGCTTCGGCGTTACACGCACCGAAGGCGGTTGATTGGACGCGAAAATATCGTACGTCACATAATAATCGTTGATGTTGATCTGCAGCCCGTAGTTGTCCTGCAGGTATGCCAGATCAGGCGGGTAGATACCTTCTACCACATAGCACTGACGGGCGCTTTTTTCTATAGCTTCGCGGATGGCGACAGCGCCGCTCTCGGTCATTGAACTGCTGCGGACCGAAACTATAAGATAGCCTGCGATCAGGGCAGCTGCCGCGATAAGCGCAATAAGCCATAGCCAGGGGGCTTTGGAAGCGCGTTTGTCCGAATACATATCCATAGTATTACCCCACTGAGTTCATGATACCGATAAGCGGAAGCATGACCGATAGCAGTGAAAGCCCTACCGATACCATTAAGATGCCGGAGAGGAGCGGATCTACGATGCCGACCAGGCGGTCTACCTGGTGCACGGCGCGTTCTTCCAGAAGGCCGGCCAGGCGTTCAAGCACCGATTCTATGTTGCCGGAACGTTCGCCGGCAAGGAGCATACGACCGTAGACCGGCTCGAACAGCTCTTCATCATATGCTGCCTGTGCGAAACTGTGTCCTTCTGACATTCGGGAAAGGCAGCGCTCAAGCTTGGCTTCAAGCGGTGCATAACCAGTCATGGGAATGCTTTTTTTCACTGCGTCGTCCTGCAGCTCGCCGCTTGCCAGGAAGGTTGCCAGGGCGGATGTAAAGCGGAACATGGCCATGCTTTCGAGGATCGATGCGCAAAGCCTGTTTTTGGAGATCAGCTTTTCCACCGTCTCGCGGTGTCCGGTCTTCCACATGATCAGCCCGCAAATGAGCAGCACTGCAAGGATGATCATAGCAATAAGCGCTATCCAGCAGAATACGTAGGCCAGATATACATAGCGGTAATTGGACGCCGCAAGGCTTCCGGTCAGGGTGTTGTAAACGTCTGTAAAGGCCGGAAGAACAAGCGTGAGCAGAACTGTCAGCACTGCAATTACAAGCACAAGCATTACTGCAGGATAGATAACGGCATTCCGAAGCTTTTCGGAAATGGTCTTCTGTTCGGCATAATACTTTGACAGCCGGAACAGGATATTTTCCAGGTGTCCGGAGCTTTCGCCCACGTTTATCATATCGAGCGCATATTCGGGGAAAATGCCTGATGCGTTCAATGCATCGTAAAGAGTGGCGCCTTCGTCTACTTTTTCTTTGGCAATGGCGAGGCCCTGTTCCAGAATGCCTCCCGTGCCGTGCTTTTCAGTCTGCAGAAGGGCTATGGCCTCATCGGTCTGAATGCCCGAATGCACCATCATCGCCATGCTCTCGCAAAAGGCGCTTACGCCCAGATGATCCAGTTTTTTCTTGCTCATGTTTACCTCCTGACGTTCAGGTTAGTAATAGTATGCATCAGTATAATTGGTGCCGTCACCAATAAAGCTGTCTGTTTGTCCGGCGGCGCCGAATGTGGTATCCATTCGGAGCCAGCCATCGGGGCCTGCGGTGAAGTGCACCGTGACCCAGCCGGTTTCGGGTGTGTAGAACATGTTCCAGGCATGGAACAGGCCGTTTGGCGATACGTATCCGTGCACCTCTTTTGTGGGAATTCCGAGGCTCCTCAGCATGGCGGCCGCAAGCGCTGAATAATCAAAGCAGATGCCCTTGCCGGTGGCCAGGGTCACATCGGGATTTGGCACATAGCCTGACTGCACAGTCGCAGCCAATTCATAATCGTATGTAACATTGCTGATTATAAAATAATAAACGGCTTCAACAACTTCCACCTGGTTATGGGCGCTGGCGGTGACTTCTCTTGCCTTATTAATACAGTTGCTTCCGCTTGTATAGGGCACGTAAACGTTTGGACGCAGGTAGGGCCCGAAGGGATCGGCCAATGCGACATTCTGAACCACAGAGTATTCTTCGGCATACTTTTTGTCGACGATGTTGCGCATGATGCGGAAGGTATAGTCACCGTTTCCGAAGACAAGCGGAAATATCACAGGCGTTCCGTCGGAAGGCAGATCAAAGTTGTATGTCATATCGCCGAATTTTATCTGAAACTTTAAACGGTCGGGACAGACGGCGGCAGCGGCCACATAACCGTCGCTCACTGAAGAGGTGTCGATCCATGAGGTGCCGTTGCTGTAAGCCAGCTCTGCGCGAAATACAGCGTCTTTAAATTCCGGAGGAGTGTAGAGCATTTCGCTGCCCGTTTTGACTGCAGACAAAGAGGAGTTCGAAGCGGATGAGTCTGAGGCATTGTCAGATCCGGTGTCGGGGAAAAAGCCGGCTGAAGCAGTTCTGCAGATACAGACTGTGATAATGACCGTAAGGCATATGGCAAGTATCTTTTTCCGGCCCAAAGATCCCTCCTCCTTTCTGAACCTTGTCGTTTATGAATGAAAAAGCAGGCGCAGGGTAATAATATCGTGCAGTCTGTCTGTTATTTATCAGTTACTGAGAATCGTTTCCGGGATCACCGAAAACCGCGCAGCCGTGGCCGCTCCTCGGACCGTTCTTAACGGAATAAAGGGCGGTATCGGCATCTTTGAACAGATTGCCTGTGGACTGTTTCGAGTCCGAAAATGCCACGCCCACGCTTAAGGACGTTTTCGGCAGGCCGTCTGTCGGATTCTGCAGCAGCTCGTTCATGTGCGCGATCTTGTTGCGGACGAGCTGGGCCATGTCTGACGATACACGGGTCATTATGACTACAAACTCGTCGCCGCCGAACCGGCACACGATGTCGACAGAGCGGAAATTGGACATCAGCAGGCCGGATACCCGTATGAGCACCTTGTCGCCCACGTCGTGGCCGTAGGTATCGTTGACCGCTTTAAATTTATCTACATCGATTATCAGCAGAGCGATGTGGGCGGTATCGATGTTTTCAATAAACATGTTATAGGCATTTCGATTGTAAAGACCCGTAAGGCCGTCATGCAGGGCCTCATATGTGAGCTCCTGGTGCTTTTTCCGGTTCTCATGCAGGATCTCGTTGTAGGTCCGGGATACGAATTGAAGCTCGGCGACACCTGTGGGAACGACCTCTTCCTGACGCAGCATTTTTTTGACCAGCTTGGTGAGAGGCTTTCGCACAAGTACGGTAACGAAAATGGTTTCGGCAAGCACGGCCAGCATCAGCAGGATCGTTAAAAGATTCTGCAGAGTCAGCAGCCAGTGCATTTTGTTGTCAGCTTCTGCCAGAGCTTCCTCCGACGAGCTTATAACGGCTTTGGCGCAGTTATCCGCATTTGTGTCTATCAGTTCCTTATAAGAAGAATATGTCTCACCGGTAACGAGCTCGGCTGCTTTCTGCAGTTTTTCTTCTTTGGAAGCTTTGATATCTTCCTCGCTTAATTCAACAGAGGAGACCTCTTCGGGCACTTCTGCATCGGAATATCCGTAGGCAAGCTGCACGAGACGCATGGCCACAAATTCATGCTGCATAAGCTCGTTAGAGTAACCCAGCGCCGTTGAAAGGCTGCGATAGGCGTCGGTTTCCGTACCGCCAAGGAGATCCTCAACATCGGCGACCGCGTTGTCCCGCCGGCGGGTCACATTTGCTTCCTCAAAATAATCATTCAGGTACTGCAGGTCGCCTGTGTATACGAAATAGCGAACCGATGCAGTGAGCCAGTCTGAACCGACCGCCAGGTTTTGGGCAGCCAGCTCGGCGGAAATATAGTTTTTATTGGCAAGTTCAACATCCTGGTGACCGCGTGATATAAGACTGTCCGTAATGAGCAGCGCAGCAGCCAGAATAAAGGCCAGGATAACGAAAATGTAATTGGTAATGCGAAGTTCAACGGTGCGGCGCTTTTCAGGCTGTGCCGGGCTCTCGTTTTGCACCTCCGGAGCCGGCTGTTGGGGCTCCAGGGCTTCCTCGCTTATGCCCTTGCGTTCCGACAGCATGGGCTCAAATTCTGCAGCCGGCACAGGCTTTGAGAAAAAGTATCCCTGTACTATGGCGCAGCCGAGATCGCGGAGTACATTAAGCTGTTCTTCGGTCTCCACGCCTTCGGCGATGACAGGTACGGACAGATGGTCGGCAATGTCAATGACCACCTTCAGCATGCGGGTATCACCGTTTTCGCGGAACGCGCTGTGAACGAAGTTCATGTCGAGCTTCAGTGCGTCGATCGGCAGACTGGAGATCATGTTGAGCGATGAATATCCGGTGCCGAAATCGTCCATTTCGATACTGAAGCCTATGCGTCGCAGCTTCTCTACCGTTTCGATGATCTGCTCGGAATTTTCTGTATAGGCCGATTCTGTGATCTCAAGAAATATATCTTCGGTGGTGAGCCCGTTCTCATCCAGAATGTTCTGCATCTTGCGGATAAGCTCAGGGTCATACATGTCGATACGCGACACATTGACAGAGACCGGTACCGAAAATCCGAGACGGTCCTTCCAGTCGCGTAAATGCGCGGCGGTCTCTTGCCATACGTAGTTGTCAAGCTCCTGTATCAGGCCATTATCCTCGAATAGCGGAATAAATGTGCCGGGACTGACCATGCCGAATTTTGGGTGTATCCAGCGCACCAGTGCCTCGGCACTCGCAAGCACCGGCGATTTGGGACGGACATCATATTTGGGCTGGAAGTATACCTTGAACTGCTTCTCGGCGATGGCAGCGGGAAAGTCTTCGATGAGCTGCTCGATAAAGAGCTCGCGTTCGTGCATCGTGTCGTCATATATTCCCACGGTCCGTGTGAAACTGTTGCGCACGGTATCGGCAGCCATTTTGGCTCTGTCGAAACGACGTTCGATATCGAGGCTTTTATCGACGTTGGTATATACGCCAAGACGCAGCCTTACGCGGTTGTTGATGGATTCTTCATTGTTATGAAGACCGATGGCTGCATTGGCGAGGATATCTTTATAATCTTTTCCAGTGGGGCAGTAGACCATAAAGGTATCCGCCTCGCGGCGGCATACGATGCCTTCTACGTCGGCTACCGCCTCACGCAGCTTTTCGCTTATATTGCAAAGCACTTCGTCGCCGTAAGCACTGCCGAAGCGCTCGTTGATCATGCGGAAATGATTGATATCGACCACGATGGCGTCCATGGGACGATCTTTGTGGTAATTATCGTACTGTTCAGCGTATTTATAGAAAAATTCACGGTTGTAAAGGCCTGTGAGAGGGTCGTGCTCGGTGGACTGGATGATCTCCCTGTCCTCCGAAAGCTCGATGGAGCGGATGACCCTGGCTATGATTATGCCTGCCTGCGGATATGGTTTGGGAATAAAGTCTGACGCACCGATGGAGAGACACTCGATCTCGGCATTCTGGTCGGCCGTCAGAACTATGACCGGGATCCTGGAAAGCTCCGGCGTGGATTTAAGCTCACGGAGTACTTCCAGCCCCGATTTCTTTGGCATTAAAAGGTCAAGCAGTATCAGTGAAAGCAGATCCTTATGGGACTTTATCTGTTCAAGCGCTTCCTCGCCGTCTGAAGC
>CADBMM010000085.1 GCA_902795795.1 uncultured Lachnospiraceae bacterium
GAAATGATAGCCTATTATGAATTGAAAGCCATAGGAGGTGCTGCGGCAGTAACGATGGGCGACTGCCTTATTGATGGAAAATACGCCCGGATCACTCCGGTGCAGTTCCCTTTGTATGATCAGAATACGAGAGGATCTCTTGCCAGTTTTTCCAAGGCTATAACCAGGCACGGTGCAGTATCTTCCGTAGAACTGCAGCATGGTGGAATGTGCGCGAGATATTCAGGTGAACAAAACGGATTCCTTTACGGACCGTCGGCCTGCATGGTGCCTTTCCGCCCGGGCGGAAGCCCACAGGCGAAGGGTGACGGCTCGATGATAGAGGTCCGCGAAATGCCAGACGAGATGATCGAAGAGGTCATACAGCAGTACGCACAGGCTGCAGCCTATGCCAAAAGCTGCGGTATCGGTATGGTGATGGTCCACGGCGGGCACGGCTGGATGCTTTCCCAGTTCATGTCGCCCATAACAAATAAACGAAATGATAAATGGGGCGGCTCGCTGGAGAACAGGATGAGGCTGCCGCTGGCAATTGTCGAGGCCATAAAAAAAGCATGCGGACGTGACTTCCCGGTAGAATTCCGTATGAGCGGAGATGAATGCAATCCGAATGGCTACCATCTTGACGATGCGATAGAAATGGCAAAGATGCTGGACGGACATGTTGACCTTCTCCATGTTTCGGCTGGAAATCATGAAATATTCGATGTGTTTTATATTACACATCCATCGATGTTCCTGGAGGATGGCTGCAACGTAAAATATGCTGCCGCAATAAAAAAGGCCGTAAACTGCCCGGTCGGTACCGTAGGAGCATTGACCGATCCCGCAATGATGGAGGAAATAATTGCTTCAGGGCAGGCAGATGTGGTAAATATCGGGCGTCAGTCGCTGGCGGATCCTTATCTTCCAAATAAGGCGCGTCAGGGAAAAAGTGATGAGATAGGTCAGTGCATGCGCTGTTACGCCTGCTTCTCGGAATGCGATGCGACCAGGCATTTCCAGTGTGCAATTAATCCGGTGATAGGCTTTGAGGCGGAAGTTACACAGCGCCCGGCGGCACGGGAGCACAAAAAGGTGCTTATAGCCGGCGGCGGAATGGCAGGTATGGAGGCGGCGATCGAATGTGCGGCAGCAGGCCATGAGGTCATCCTTTGCGAAAAAACGGATAAGCTTGGCGGAACGCTGCTTTGCGAGAAAAAAGTGCCATTCAAAGACAAGCTTGGCAGATATATAAAAAGGCAGATAAGACTTGTTGAGCGTTCTGGCGCCGAAGTAAGGATGAATACGGAAGTGACAAGGGAGCTTGCGGCCGAAATAGAGCCGGATGTTATAATAGCAGCTCTTGGCGCACGTCCGGTAAAACCGCCTATAAAGGGAATAGACCTGCCCGGCGTATTCGGAGCCGAAGAGATCTATTATCATCCCGAAAAGGCAGGGAAAAAGATCGTTGTTCTCGGCGGAGGCCTGGTAGGCATAGAACTGTCTCTCTTCCTTGCTATGGAAGGAGCAGAAGTTTCCATAGTTGAAATGCTTCCGCATTTAAGCTACGGGCATGAGGTCGTACACGGTTCGCTTCTCGATCTTAAGCTGGAAGAGTACAAGATAAAAGTCAACCTGAACACAAAGGCTCTGGAGATAACCGAAGAAGGCGTGAAATGCGAAACGGATAAAGGAGAGGAAGTATTTTTCCAGGCTGATACCGTAATCTACGCAGTCGGACAGAGACCGGAATGGGAAAGAGCGGACGAGCTTCGGGATCTGGCTCCGGAGTTCTATCAGCTCGGAGACTGCTTAAAGCCCAGGAACATCATGTCGGCTACACATGAAGCCTTCTTTGCGGCTAGAGATATAGACAGGTAGGAGGAGCTTTTGTTGAGACAGCATTTTCTTATGGCTGCGGCTGCTTTACTGATGGCGGAGACCGTTTTTGCAGGAACGGTAATTGCCGATGATAATATTACGGACACGAAAAGAATACCGGCTGGAGGTTCCGCATACCAGGAAGAAAATTCTGACTTCGGGAATGTGAAAAAAGATCCGGAAGCAGCAGTATCCGGAGCAGACGATGCGTCGGGTACACTGTTATCGGCTGAATTGTCGGGACAGTTTCTTACGGTCAACCTGAATGATCCGGGTGATCACTCTTCCGTTTCGGCCGCGATCTGGAGCGAAGCAGGCGGTCAGGATGATCTTATATGGTATCCGATGACAGAAAACGCCGACGGAAACTTCACAGTCAAGGTCAATCTCGGGGTACATAGAAGCACGGGACGATTCATGGTCCATGTTTTCAGCGGGGACTCTTTCCTTGCAGGCGGAAGTCTGGAGCTGGAAGCGGCTGTACCGCCTTCTCTGTATGTAGAGGCAGATAAAGACAATCCAAATACAGCAGAGCTATCGCTTTACAATGCTTTCGGATTTACAAATGTCAGGGCGGCGGTCTGGGGGAGCAAAAACTATCAGAATGACATTCAATGGTATGATCTGGAAGAATCCGTGGATGGGCTTTATAATACCAGGATCGATCTATCTGCTCATGGAGAAGAAGGGTTTTATTATTTTCACGTATACGGAGAATACGCCGGAGAGAATATTTTGATCGACAACCTTGTCACAGATACAGCAGTTGCCGATACAGATGCAGAAACAGCATTAATAAATGAAAATGCACTTGTCGCGCTTGCACAAAGATCCGGAGATGAAGAGCTGAGCATTCTTTTTATAGGTAATTCGATCACTACGTATGGTGTTGCAGAGGAATGGTGGGGCACATGGGGCATGGGCGCTACTGATGCGGATAAAGACTATGTCCATATCGTGGCGAATACTTTTAACGAGCATATAAATACAAATTTCAACATGTTGAATTTTGCTACATGGGAGCTTGAAGAAGATGATCGGGAGTCGCAGCTGCCGACATTGGATAAATACTTAAATGAACGATATGACCTGATCGTGATCCAGCTTGGCGAAAATATTAAGGATCAGTTCGATGTTCATGAGGATTTTGAGACTCTTTTCCGATACTGCGGTAAAAAGGTGCCGGAAGCAAAAATTTTAGCGCTCGGCAACTTCTGGGCAACCCCTCAGGTCGATGCAGATAAAAGCACAGCCTGCGAAGACATGGGGATACCGCTTGTGGATCTCGACGATATACGGTCCGACCCGAAGTATCAGTGCGGCATAGGCACTGTTGTTAACGGCGAAGATGGAAACACACATCAGGTGAGTGTATTGGGCGTTGCGTTCCATCCCGGAAACTACGGTATGAACAAGATAGGCAACAGGATCATAACAGCTGCTCTGGAAAACTGAAGACCAGTCATGAAAACTGCCGCATGTACATTTTGTACTTAATGCGGCAGTTTTTTAATACAGTTTCGGATAATGTTTTTTGTCGCGGAAAAGCAGCACGAATATCAGGCAGATGGCAGCAGCGAGTATAATAAAGACCGCCGTCCAGGCTGCGAGGCTTCCGCCTTTGTCATAAAGTCTGCCGACTGTGAGCTGACAGACGCTCTGGACTGCAAAGGCCAGGACGGAGCTGAAGCCGTTCAGGCGGCCGCGGTGGCTTGAAGGAATGCGCTTCGAAAGATATGGCCCTTCGCCGATCGTGCTGCAGATCTCGCCCCAGGTAAAGAGCAGCATTGCCAGATAATAGACCGGAATATGTCCGAGAAATAAAAGAAATATAACATAGCCGATCCCGACAAGGAATTGCCCGGATAGGAGCTTGGTTATATCGCCTTTTCCGGCAAGAATTCTGGTGATCACCGGTGTGAATAAAACAACTACTATGCAGTTAAGACTTGAGACAGTGCCAAACAGTACGGCGCCGTTTTCTCCGTGGACCACACCCATTTCCAGAGGCATCAGGAAGTTATACTGCTGATAAGCCGTATAATAGAGCGCCATTCCAAGCATGAAGATGATTATGATCTTGTTCTCGCTTAAAATGGTCTTAAGGCTCGTATTCTCCTGCGCCTGCTGGTAGATACCGGCTTCGCTGGTATCGCGTTCAGGCGTTATATCCTTTATCTTTGAAGCTATGAGGATCGTGGACATGCCGATGGCGATACCGCTTATGAGGAAGCTGAGCCACAGATAGTTCTTAAAAAGCATTCCGCTTAAGGTAGGTGAAAGCACCAGCCCAAGGTTTGCTCCGAGATATTGCAGCGAGTAAGCTTTATCACGGTGTTCCGTCGTGCTTAAGTCTGCAATAAGCGCATTGTAGGACGGGTTTTCCATGCTCTGGCAGACAGCCGCGGCGAGCATGAGAATAACAGAGCCCCAGCCAAGCGGAATGGCCGAGCATATGATATAGCATATGACGGATACAGTATCGCCGCCGACTATGACCCATTTTTTGTTGCAGCGGTCGGCAAGGCGCCCGCCTATAAGGTTTGCAGGCACCATAAGCAGGCCTGCCGATACGGTCACTATGGAAATGGACGTAGCGTCAAGACCCATCTTCTGGCTTAGGATAAGCGTAAGCATGGGCCAGACCATCGAACCTAAGTTCGTAACGACACGGCCGAAGAATAATATGTATATCTCTTTTCTGAGACCCTTATATTGTGAAAAAAATCCCTGATTCATATTTAATGGCAGCTGTGCCGCGGCACAGATTTGTTTAACGTATTATTTCAAAGCTATTCTGAAAATGCTTTTATTCAGAATGGTCTAAATAATAACAAAATTAATATTCATAGTCAACGTATCTTTAAACTCGCTGACTTTATTTGTGTTTCTCAAACCTTGACGGGCTGCGTATATATGAATTATACTAAATATTGTTAAAAAAATGGACTTTAGTATTAAAAGGTACAAATTATGGGATTTATTAAGAAACAGAAATTTTTAGTCGCTGCAGCCACTGTATTTATAGCCGGTGCCATTTCGGCAGGAACGGTATTTGCAGATGATAATATCGTAAGCGGGGATACGATCCCTGCCGAGATTTCTGTGAGTCAGGAAGCAGATCCTGTTTTGCAGAATGGTGAGAACGTGCAGGAAACAGTTGAAACGGAAACCGACTCAGCGCAGGAGACAAATCCAGGTTCTGAAACCGGAAACGAAGCGGAGGGCGGCAAGGGTGCATCGGATGGCAGCACAGGAGATGTTGATACGGGTAATTCCGATGCCGGCAATACCAATACAGATAATGGCGAATCAGGAGATACCGGTGAAAACGCAGGATCTGGCGAAAGTACGGAGCCGCAAAACAATCTGATGTCTGCCACACTGTCTGGGCAGAATCTTACGGTAATACTTAACGGTGATTATTCTTCAGCGACAGCCGCCATTTGGAGTGAAACTGGTGGTCAGGACGACATTGTATGGTATCCGATGACAAAGCGGACTGACGGCAGTTTTATGATCTCGGCTGATCTGGGACTCCACGGAAGCGTCGGTACGTATCATATCCATGTTTACAACGGAAATGATTATATTGCAGGGAAGAGCATTGTGCTTGAATCGTTTGAAGCCCCCGAAATGATCATTGAAACGATTGCAAATAATGAAAGCACTATAGTCGTTTCGGTTCGAAATGCGGTCGGCTATGCAAATGCGAAAGTTGCTGTATGGGGAGAGAAAAACGGTCAGAATGATCTTAAATGGTACGACCTTACAAATACCGGGAACGGAACAATAAGCGCGGTTATCGATCTTTCAAGGCATGGCGAGAATGGAAAGTTTTATTTCCATGCTTACGGTTCCGCAGTAGGAAAAGAACGATTCCTGGATGGCAAGGCATATAATTTTAAAGGTGCTTCGATTCCTGAACCATCTGTGAAGGCGGATTTCAACGGGCAGATCCTGACCCTAACTGTTGAGAATGCAGGGACATATCCAAATGCAAGGGCAGCCGTATGGAGCGAGACCGGCGGTCAGGATGATCTTAAATGGTATACGCTTACAAAAGATCAGGCCGGGATTTTTAAAGAGGAGATAAATCTCGCTGCGCACAGGAGCACGGGTAAATTCATCATCCATATTTACAGCGGTGATACCTGCATTGGCGGTGAGACCATCATGGTGGAAAGCCTTCAGCAGCCTGTTCTTACGGCGGAAAAAATAAATGACAGTGCGAGTATGGTAAGACTGAGCATTGAAAACGCCGAAGGATTTACGGATGTAAAGGCAGCCGTCTGGGGAGACAAAAACGGGCAGAACGACCTGAAATGGTATCCGCTGAAAGATAATGGAAACGGTAACTTCAGTACGGAAACTGATCTGATAACACATCGTGAAAACGGTATGTTCAATATCCATGTATATGGTAAAGCTAATGGAACGGAAACTTATATGGACGGCAAAAGTCTGGAGTTAAGCGGGTTAGATGTTCCGGAACCTGTGCTTGAGGCGGTGCCTGACGGGCAGATAGCTGAAATTAAATTAAGCAATGTGCAGGAGTATCCATCGGCAAGGGCGGCCGTCTGGAGCGAGGCAAACGGACAGGATGATCTTGTATGGTATCCGATGACCAGAAATGCTGACGGAAGCTTTACGGTCAAAGTGAATCTTGGAGCGCATAAAAGCGCCGGGCAATTCAATATTCATGTTTACAGCGGGAATACCTATGTTGCCGGGAAAAGTATAGAGGTGGAAATGGCTGAAGTGGCTGCTCTTCATGTTGAGACAGTTGCAGGAAGCCCGGGTTTAGTAACAGTTACTCTTTCAAACGCATCGGGATTCAATAATGTCAGGGCAGCGATATGGGGAAGCAAAAATTATCAGAACGACATCAGGTGGTATGAACTGAAAGATTCCGGGAATGGTTCGTTCCGGGCAGATGTTGACCTGACATCCCATGGAGAGGAAGGATATTATTATTTCCATGTATATGGCCAGAATGCTGGAGCGGATGTTTTTGTAGACGGTTGTATTGCCGATCCCAAAGTGCCGGATGTAAATGAAGAAAAGATCGTAATAGATGAAAGTTCGGTACTTGAACTTGCGCGCAGATCCGGAGATGAGGAGCTTAATATCCTTTTTATAGGCAACTCTATAACCGCGCATGCTGTTGCAGAATACTGGTGGGGAGTATGGGGCATGGCAGCGACTGAAGCTGATAAGGACTATGTTCATACTGTAACGAATAGTTTTGATAAATACATAGATACGCATTATGAGCTTCATAGTTTTGTTCCATGGGAGACTGAAGAATATGATCGTACATCACTTCTGCCATCATTGAACACTAAGTTAAATGAAAAATGCGATCTGATAGTGGTCGAACTCGGGGACAATTTAAGGTCATCGTCTCAGACTGTGTCCGACATTCAGGCAGATTATGAGGATTTGTTTGAATATTGCAGTGAAAGAGCGCAGCATGCAAAAATCGTAACTGTCGGTAATTTCCTGGTGGTGCCACAAACTGAAGCGGCTAAAAGTGCAGCATGTGGGAACAGTGGGATTACACTTGTTGATCTAAATGATATCAGGAATGATCCGAAGTATCAGTGTGGTATGGGAGCACTTGTAAATGGTGATGATGGAAACTTACATCCTGTAGATGGTGTAGGGGTCGCACTTCATCCCGGAAACTACGGTATGGACAAGATAGGCAAAAGAGTCATAAGAGCCGCGTTGGGGAACTGAGAAGATAAGCTGAGTTAAGCTTTTTGGAAACCGGCATTTCTGTTTAAGAGATGCCGGTTGTATTAAAAGATGGATCTATTTTAAAGCAGTAATTAAAGGCAGGATAAGATCATGGGCTGTGTGTATTTTGTGCGTCACGGGCAGACGTTCTGGAATGTTGAAAATAAGATCTGCGGAGCAACAGATATTGCTTTAACAGATGAAGGCCATAGTCAGGCCGAGAAGACCGGAAGGAAAATTCTGGAAGAGGGAATAAGGGCGGATGAGATTCTGTATTCGCCGCTTATCCGCGCAGCCGAGACTGCAAGGCATATCTCCGAAATAACAGGGATACCCATGCGCATGGATAAAAGACTGACGGAACAGAATTACGGAAAGTGGGAAGGCACGCCCAGGGACGGTGTGGATTTCCTCAAGGATAAGGAAAGCTTCTGCAGCAGATACGGGGACGGAGAGTCCATGCTGCAGGTCGCGCACAGGGTCTATGATCTTCTGGATGAGATAAAGGCCGAGTCTGATAAAAAAACATATATTCTTGTCGCTCATAACGGAATAGCCCGTGTCGTCAATTCATATTTCTATGAAATGACGAACACGGAATATGCCAGATTCGGAATAAAGAACGCAGCGGTGGTGAAGTATTATTTCTAAGCTTTTATCAGCTTTCCTTGACCGCTTTTCCGGTCATATGTTCGATCTCAAGATCCAGGACCACCGTTTTGGGTGCGGCTTTCATCTCTTTTTCAAGATATTCTTCTGACGGGAAATATTTCCTGCCGAGTAGGCGGAGATAATAGTTTTTACCTGCTTCGATTTTTATTTCTCTGATCCGGCCGAAAACGATCACGCTTTTGAAGTGATACCACCAGTCGTTTTCCTCCTGTACGCCCTCACTAAGCACGCAGAAGGAAACTTTGTCATGACTGCGGATCGCGTCCAGCTTATGACCTTCCAGTGCACAATGAAAGTATATGTGGCCTTGCGCATAAACAAAATTCATGGGAACGGTGTAGGGGTAATCTTCCTCACCGAGAACGGCCAGGACTCCGCGCTTGGCTTCATTCAGTATTTTGATGCATTCTTCATCGGGGATCTGTGATTTTATTCTTCTCATTTCTCGGAACATACCGTCTGACCTGCCTTAATTTGTTTTTATTTTGTCTGCATTTTATATTAGCAGTTTTTGCTTCAATAATAAAGGATATCCATTAGAAAGCAGCAGACGGATGTTCGAAGGCTTTACCAATGTATTTGCGCGCAATGGCTTTGTTCATCAACCTATTGACTTAGTAGGTAAATAATGTTATCTTGCATTTAAGAATCTGTCTCTAAGAATCGGAGGGTTATATATGGCATTGTCCAACGAGGAACTGGAACGTTATTCGAGGCAAATCATTTTGAAGGATATCGGATACCGGGGCCAGAAAAAACTGGCGGAAGGAAAAGTGCTGATAATCGGAGCGGGGGCGCTTGGCGCGCCTGCGGCCATGTATCTGGCGGCAGCGGGAGTCGGCACGATCGGAATCGCGGACGCTGATATCGTCAGTCTTTCCAATCTGCACAGGCAGATCATTCACATGACACAGGATATCGGTCGTCCTAAAGTGCAGTCTGCCGCGGAAACGATCCATGCGATCAATCCGCATATTCAGGTAAACACCTATGCGGAATTCCTGACCAAAGATAATATTACTCAGGTGGTTCAGGACTATGATTTTGTCATAGATGCTACCGATAATTTCCCTGCGAAATACCTTATCAACGATGTCTGTGTCATACTGGGTAAAGCGTTTTGTTTTGCAGGAATCGTTCAGTTCTTCGGACAGATACTTACCGTGATCCCGAAGAAAAGTCCATGTTACCGCTGCGTTTTCGGTGAGGTTCCGAAAGGATCCAGACCGAAGAGCTGCAAGGACGACGGAGTAGTGGGGCCTTTGGCAGGAGTGGCAGGTTCGATCCAGGCACTGGAAGCGATCAAGTATCTGACAGGTGCAGGTGAACTGCTGACCGGAAAACTGATGCTTATCGATCTGCTTACGATGGATATCCAGATCCTGGAAATAGAAGGAAAAAACGAGAACTGTCCGGTGTGTTCGGACCATCCGACGATCACTGAACTGATCCAGTATGAAGAACCGTCCTGCAGTATATAGTTATAAGAAGGGAGAACGATCATGGGAGAGGAGAATTCATATAAACATATTTCAGCGGAAGAATTCCTGAAAATCGATCCGGCTGCCGTGACACTTGTAGATCTGCGGGAACCGGATGAAGTGCTTATAGGCGGAATCGAAGGAGCTTTGAACATTCCGTTTTCCGGCGGGTTTTCCGGACTGGACACAATCCCGCAGGGCAAACCGGTGGTCGTGATCTGCCGAACCGGAAACTGGAGTGAAGAAGTTGCCGAGATACTTGCGGACAGAGGGTATGAAGCCGCTTCGCTTGATGGCGGATATAAGGCTTACAAGGCATTTTTGAATGAAGGGCAGCAGGAGGACGGAAAGCCTGAAGATCGTAAGGAAGAGCAGCAGAAAGAAAAAAAGGCAGATATAAAAGGATCTCCAGAAGTGGCGGCCATTGTGGACGCTAAAAATCTGAAATGCCCCGGCCCGATCGTGAAGGTCGCTGATTATCTGCGGGATAAGCCCGAAGGGACAACGATCCAGGCAGAAGCGACAGAAGATGCTTTCGCATCGGACATCCGGGTATGGTGTGAACGTACCGGAAACCGTCTTGATGCGCTCACCATGGAAAACGGGATCATTAAGGCGCAGATCACCCGCGCTGAAGGAAAAGAGCAGCGGGCCGTGGCAGCAGAACAAAACGGCAAGACCTTCGTAGTCTTTTCCGGAGACCTGGATAAAACGATCGCTGCTTTTATTATGGCAAACGGAGCAGCCGCCATGGGCAGAAAGGTGACGATGTTCTTTACTTTCTGGGGACTTAACATTCTGCGCAGGCCGGAAAAGATCAGCGTCAAGAAAACGTTTATCGAAAAAATGTTCGGAAGCATGATGCCAAGAGGAACTAAAAAGCTCGGCCTGTCCCGTATGAATATGGGCGGTGCAGGGGCGAAAATGATACGCGGGATCATGAAGAAAAAGGGAATCAGCTCTCTGGAGGAACTGATCGACAGCGCCAAGGATCATGGGGTGAGACTGGTAGCATGCCAGATGTCAATGGATATTATGGGAATATGCAAAGAGGAGCTGATCGACGGGATCGAACTGGGCGGTGTTTCGACCTTCCTCGGATCCGGCGAAGAGTCGGATATGAGTCTGTTCATATGACGGAGGATCAACAAAGGAACAAACCGGTAGAAAAGTATTTCTTAAAAAGCATTTGACAAATAAGAAGTAAGAGAGTATGATAATCGTTGCTGATGAAACAGCGTGTGCGTTTAGCTCAGCTGGATAGAGCGTTTGGCTACGGACCAAAAGGCCGGGGGTTCGAATCCTCTAACGCACGGGGGTGGTTCCGCCAGAAATGCCTGTAAATAAGGCATTTCTGGCGGTTCTTATTATGCTCAGACAACTTTCACTTTTTTCACTTTTTCTGTTTCAACGCCTTTTTCCGGATATCCGCCTAATAAATCACTGTCATCAAGTATATATTCTGTGATATCAAAGTCATTTCGAC
>CADBMM010000086.1 GCA_902795795.1 uncultured Lachnospiraceae bacterium
CTGCTGACCATTTAGATTTGGGCATAAAGAATCCCCCTTAGGTAGATTTTGGTATTTACCGTGTCTACCTCAGGGGGATCATATCAAAAACTTTTCGTTTTTTCACACCCCCTTTTATATAATTTTTCTTTAGAAATCTACTTCTGTATCGTAGTAGCAGCACTTCAGAAGTTTTTCCATCTCTTCCTGGCTCGGCTGTCTCGGATTTGATCCGGTGCAGGCGTCGAGGATCGCATTGGCTGCGATGTCATGGAGTCTCTCAAGGAAGACTTCCTCCGGAACGAAACCGTTCTCGCAGGGATAGCTGTCTGCGCCATAGTTCTTTATGCAGTGCGGGATGTTAAGTTTGTCGTTCATGCCGCGCACGAATTCGATGAGGGCAGCGACCTTCTCATCTTCCGTTTTGCCTTCCAGATGCATATAATCAGCGATTACCGCATATCTTTTCTTTGCTTCTTCGTTCTTTGCGTTGAAAGCAATAACTTTAGGAAGATACATTGCGTTTGCGGCACCGTGAATGATATGTGCACCCTGATCTGCGAACACCGCGCCGGTCTTATGTGCCATCGAATGAACGATGCCGAGAAGTCCTGACGAGAATGCGATACCTGCAAGGCACTGAGCGGTATGCATGTTGTCGCGGGCAGTCATATCTTCGTTATAAGAATCTACAAGATCTCTCTGGATCATCTCGATCGCACGGATCGCCGGAGCATCAGTAAACTCGGAATGTACAGTAGAAACATAAGCTTCGATCGCATGTGTCAGAGCGTCCATACCTGTGTGGGCAACGAGCTTCTTCGGCATCGTCTCGGCAAGTTCAGGATCGACGATCGCAACATCAGGAGTGATCTCGAAATCAGCGATCGGGTATTTGATTCCCTTCTGATAATCGGTAATGATGGAGAAAGCCGTAACTTCTGTTGCGGTTCCGGATGTTGAAGAGACCGCACAGAATTTTGCCTTGGTGCGGAGTTTCGGAAGTCCGAAGACCTTGCACATATCTTCAAATGTGGTCTCAGGGTATTCGTATTTGATCCACATGGCCTTTGCTGCATCGATCGGAGAACCTCCGCCGATAGCTACGATCCAGTCCGGCTCAAATTTCTGCATAAATTCTGCGCCGCGCATAACGGTCTCAACCGAAGGATCTGACTCGATTCCCTCAAAGACAGCTACTTCCATTCCTGCCTCTTCAAGATATCCTTTAGCTCTGTCAAGGAAACCGAAACGTTTCATAGAGCCACCGCCGACACAGATGACGGCTTTCTTTCCTTCAAGGCCCTTCAATGCCTCCAGTGCTCCTTTGCCGTGATACAGATCTCTCGGGTTTGTAAAACGCTGCATAATTAAATTCCTCCTATTTAAATTGTTATTTCAAATTCATCTCAGTTTGTGGTGCGTGAGGCGGTTGGAGACCACCCCGTAATGCCACTCATAGTTAAATAACATTACCGGTCAGGAAAGTCAATTGACGGCTTGCTCAAATTTTCCATGCGTAATACTGTAATCATAACCAAAGCTCATGGCATACAGGGATGCTCATTTCGAAGAAGATCTGGAAAAGGCACGTCAGCTTGGGAAAAGACTGGTGGAAGCAGTGAAAGAGTATTGCTGATACACGGAGGAAACCCCAGCAAAATCAAGAGATCCCCGTAAGCCGGAGCAGTAAAGAGCGGTCGGCATACGGCAAAAAACAGAATAAAAAATAAAAAATAGAGATTCCCGTACACCAGCGCACGGAAAATGCATCCGGAAGTACGGGGAATTCATAATATGATCTAATATATGCGATATGTCTTTACGCTGCGGCCGGCATTTCAATGTCATCCTCAGATGCCGCATCGAATGATGCCTCGGCAGGAAGATTGAAGGCATCGTATTCAATAGCAGGGATTTCAGCAGCGGGAGCCTCAGCAGCAGGAACTTCAGAAGCTGCAGCATCGCCATCAGCGATTTCAGCAGCTGATGCATCACCAGCCTCAACTGCGGGAGCCTCAGGAGTCACTGCTTCAGAAGCTTCATCCGCTCCGGTTTTTTCGGTTCCTTCGGCTCCGGCGGTTTCTTCGCTTCCTTCAGCTTCCGCGGTTTCGCCGAACATTGATGGGGCATATACGGACTTTCCGCCGCCCTCAAAAGCTTTACCAATATCAACGGTCGAGTCTACGTAGGTATTCGATTCGATGATCTTGTAATAATCGGAGGGTTCGTCTTTGCTCTCGTCCAGAGGCGAAGCAAAGTCTTTATCAAAATCGAACAGTATTGAACCGGTTGGGATATTATTACGCTCTTTATCAGCTGCCAGGTTATGCATATAGGTAAGGAATTGATAAACAAATTCAAGTGATTCCGGATCGCCCTTTCTGGGAAGAAGTGCCTCCGCATCTTCAGAGTTTTCGCCTACGATGAATTTCGATTCAAAATCGTTGGTATCAGAGTAAGCCAGACTGCCGTCATCCTTTTTCGGCGCAATATTTGCTATTACGTCATCAAGACTGCTTCCGTTATGCATTTCTTCCAGAATAATGTTCAATCCGTAACGGATCCTTTCACTTGAAAAATCGACATGTCCGTCTTCTTCGTTTATGATCATCGATGAGCCGACAGACTGTCGTGCGGCCAGGTCGGACAGATACAGCACAGCAAGGTATCCGCTGACGTATCTGGGAATGGCCGGATCGATCAAGCCTGCGTTGTTTTCCGGACCGGAAAAGATGATGCTGTATACGACCGGAAAGTCATCTTCGTCAGTACGGAATATATAATTTGAGAGGAGTGCCTGTTTAGTGCCTCCGGGAATAACACTTATGACTTTTGCGGGGTCGTCAGAGTCATGAACGGAAGCATCTTTCAGAAGATTCTCAAAATGCATCTGCCTGTTGCTGAAATTGCTTTCAACAGTGGATGCAGTGCCTTCCTTGAACCAGATGGGATATTCAAGCGAAGAGAACATATTAATCTGTTCTTCGTTCATATTATTTTCATCGATTATGGAATGCGCAAGAGAGTCAGCGCCAAACATCCCCGGACGGTTATAGTCGTCCATAAATGCATGGAAGAGTTCGTGAACAACAGAATTATTAAAGAGGCTCGAGAGACTTTCTTCTCCTCTTGTAAGTGTCATCTTGCCGGTGTTCGGGTTTCTAACAGGATCATTGTTTTTATCACGACGAATTAATGAGTCTGCATTTATTCCTATCATATATCCCATATGAGGTTCGCCATCTTTTAGATAAGAGTCGGCTTTTACATATGCCATGTAGTCTGAAGCTACGCATTCATGAGCAGGATCACCGTCTTCATCGCCCTTTTCGTAGTAGATGTACAGGCCGATCTCTCTTCCTATTTCGCCGTTTTCGGATGCGGTTTTAAAGGCGGGGAATTTTTCTAAAAGAAGATTTACTGCCTGCGGTTCCAGTTTGTTTATGACTAGATCGATAAGATATTCAAGATCATCGTCAGGGAGAGCATCTCTTGCGTTCATGGAACAGTATATGTCCACCAATGAACGGTCGGGCCCTTCAGGAATCACGGGAGTAAGGGGATCGTCCGGATCGACTGGGGTTTCCGGATCCTGAGGATCGACTGGGGTTTCCGGATCCTGAGGATCGACTGGGGTTTCCGGATCCTGAGGATCGGCGGGGGTCACGGAAAACGGTCCTTCTGAAGCGTGAAGAAGAGCTGTCTCGGATGCATCTGATGCGTTTGGATCCTCAGAAGAGGCTTCCTTAGCAGGCGCGAAAAGATCGCGGAAAGACGCCGGCAGAATATATGCGATCCCGGATGAAGCGTTATATATCGAAATGATCTCCTGCGTTCCGAAAAGCTTTGCAAGATCTTCCGAAAGTTTTACAAGAAAACCGCCGTCCGTTTCAGTGCCGGCAATGGTGTAATCAGACGGAATGAAGAATGCGAGGACAGGGCAGTATGTCCTTCCTTCAGCAGCCTCTGCGGATAACTGAAGCTGATCGTCGAACCAGAGCACGGGGATATCCCAGCTGATGCCTTCCATGGAAGCAACAGTTGCCTTATCGTCAAGGGCCTTGCCTGTTTCAGGCTTATCCACATCATCGATAAAGAGGCCGCTGACATTCTGTGCCGACGTATTGTTCGAATAGTTGTTGTCGATATGCACTTGAGGGCTTTCTTCCGCAAAAACAACTGACGGCATCGATAACGTCAGTATCAATATTGAACATAACAGAACAGTGAATAGTTTTTTCGATTTTTTCATATTGAGATATTCTCCTGCCGTTTTTTCGGAAATGATGAATAATAAGTATTATACACACATTATTCCGTTTAGACAAGGTGAGTAATATGGAACCGATCGAACCGATCGGTTCAGACTGTAGACAAAGTCCAAGGCATCATGCTTTGGATTTTGTTTTTTTCTGCCCAAAAGCAGCTGTTCATAAGGAAAACACCTGTCAGATATGGTAAAATATAGTTATCAAATCCAAGGCGGTATCTTCCTTATGTGACACAGAATGCGGATAAAAAGCGCGAACAGATCCAGTTCTACTGTATTGACGATCTTGTTCCCAAGGACCATCTCTTGCGGCTTATCGATAAAGCAATTGACTGGACATTCATATATGATCTGGTCGAGGATAAGTATTCTCCTGATTTCGGTCGTCCCAGCATGGATCCGGTACCCCACTTCTCTACCTTCGTAAAGAATTACTCCCGACGTTTCAAAGATACGGATCTTTTTGAACAGATCTTCGAACATATCCTGTTTGAATGCTATAAATATAAGCTGGTCGATCCGACCGAAGTATTCGTAGACTCGACGCATGTAAAAGCCCGGGCAAATAACAAAAAGATGCGTAAACGAATAGCCCGTCAGGAAGCGAAATACTACGAGGAACAGTTGAAAGAAGAGATCAATGCAGACCGTGCGGCCCATGGGAAGAAGCCATTAAAAGACAAGAACGATGATAACGATCAGAGTGGCAGTTCCTCCGGCGGGAAAGAGATAAAAGAAAGCACGACAGATCCTGAAAGCGGATGGTTTCACAAAAGGGAGCATAAAGAAGTCTTCGCCTACAGCATAGAGACCGGCTGCGATAAACATGGATGGATCCTCGGATACAGCGTACACCCAGGCAACCAGCATGACAGCGTAACATTTCCGGAGATCTATGAAAAGATCAAAGATATCGGCGTAGAAACGATGATCGTAGATTCCGGGTATAAAACACCGGCAATCGCGAAGATGCTTCTTGATGACAGGATAAAGCCACTTTTTCCATACAAACGGCCGATGACGGAAGAAGGATTTTTCAGGAAAAACGAATACGTCTATGATGAGTATTACGACTGTTACATCTGCCCAAACGGAAAGACGCTGGAATACAGTACGACGAACAGGGATGGCTATCGGGAATACAAAAGCTGCGGCAGCGAATGCGAAGAGTGTCCATAGCTGAGCCAATGCACCTTGAGCCAGAATCACGTAAAAGTGATCACGCGGCACATCTGGGAGCCGTACATGGAGATGGCTGAGGATATCCGGCACACGCTGGGGATGAAAGAGTTGTCCCAGCAGCGAAAACAGACGATAGAGCGGATCTTCGGAACGGCCAAAGAGAACCACGAATTCAGATATACACAGCAATACGAAAAAGCCATGCTCTGCCTAGCGGCATAAACATGACTTTGTCTTCAGTCTGAGCCGGATCCTCTCGGACCCGGCTTTAATTTTAAATTAGTGATCAGACAAGTTCGATAAGAACTTCCATGGCTGCATCGCCTTTTCTAAGACCGATCTTGGTGATACGTGTATATCCGCCGTTGCGGTTAACGTATTTCGGAGCGATCTCGTCAAACATCTTTGCGACCATGTCGATCTGCTTTGTGTTTTTCTTGCGGCCTTTTCCTGCTGCAGGTACTTCCTTAACAGGATAGAATACCTTCATCATTTCGCGGCGTGCATGAAGTCTGCTCGGAGCATCCTTTTTGATCGTCTTTTCCTGCTCGTCATAAACGGTAACTTTCTTGCCGTCAACAACTTCCTTGACTCTCTTGCCTTCAGCATCCTTGCGGGCAACCTTTGCAGTAACTGTTACTTCTTCAAAGTTGTCCTTTTCGCGTACTGCCATGGCAATGAGGCTCTCAGCGATCCTGCGGATCTCTTTTGCCTTGCTTTCCGTGGTACGGATCTTTCCGTGATAGAGAAGCGCCGTTACCTGGCTTCTTAAAAGTGCTTTTCTCTGATCAGCGGTTCTGCTTAATTTTCTGTATCCGGACATTTTAAATTTCCTCCATTTGCTTTGCGAAGGCAATGCTTCTTCGGTCTTACTGTACCTCCGC
>CADBMM010000087.1 GCA_902795795.1 uncultured Lachnospiraceae bacterium
AGTTTTCCTGATCGGACTGATCGAAGCTTTGATGAATCCTCAGGCTAAGCGGGGTTCACTTGCTGCGGATGGTATTTTTGCTGCGCTGTTTATTTGCGGGAGTATATTTTTGCTGATCACGCTATGGCGTAAGGATAGAGCTGTGTAAAACAAAGAGAGCGGAGATGATCTTACATCCCGATTTTTTGGTTAAAGACTTGAAGTTCATCGTTATGATATAGAACAAGTACCGGTACCAGTGCATTCATTTATGAATGGCAAAGTACCGGTACTTGTTTTATTTTTCGAAAAACATATTTCAGTTTTCAGATAGTATTATTTATTTGCTTAAATGATCACCTTTTATCTAGCTGATCATCAGGCGACTACGGTCGCCGGGAACAGCAGGACTGCGAAGAGTCCTGTTATTAGTATGGACAAGATCATACGCTCCAGCCAGATGACGCAGAGATGACCGAATTTCACCGGAACTTCTGTACCCATACAGCAAGGCACGAAGGAAGCCAGGAAGATGATCGAAGTAACGGGCAGAACGGCAAGCATAAAGCGAAGCCGCAGGCTCCATACGCCGGCCTGTACAAGAAGGGCAGGTACGGTAACTTCTACGAAGGAGATCATGGCACCGGTGCAGGCAGTCGTAAGTTCTGTGCCCGTGAATCCGAAGATGCGGAAGAAGGGCCAGAAGATATAACCGAGTACGCGGATGATCGGTGTGAATGTATAAAGGACAACACCGAATGTTCCGAAGAAGGAAGTTCCTGCGGATACTGTTCCAAGTACATAAAGAGTTTCTTTTTCGATATAGCCGATTCGTTTGATCAGGCTGTCCTGATTATCAACGATGGTCAGTGCTTCCGTGAAAGCGGCACGAACAAGACCGGTCTTGACTACCTTTTCGGGATCCGGTGTGGCTCCCGGGTAGAAATTATCAGGGATCTTACGAAGAGGATAAATACGGATGCCGATCAGGGCTACAAGCAGTGTGATAAGGAACGCGACCCAGAAATAAAGGTTCCAGTAGTTCTTGCCGTCCCAGAGTTCAGGATTGTTAAGGCCGGTGTTTGTTGCCAGAGCCATAAGGAAACCGACGGATACCGTTGACAAACTGGTATCGATACATACGGATTCACGTTCGGTCATACGGCCGGACTTGTACTGGTCATTAACTGCTATGTGTCCTGCTGAGAAGTTTCCCAAGAATGCTGTGACCATAATGATCGCTGCACGGCCCGGAAGCTTGAATACGGGACGCATGATAAGACGGACGAAAACGCCAACGAAATCGACCAGGCCGTAGTCTACCAGGAATGGCAGGAACAATGAGGCGCTTGGAATCGAAATACAGATCGTGACCAGAATATTGGCCATAACGAAATTGGCGATCGAGTTATTGTTGAGGGATGCGACCGGATCGAACATCCAGTTCATTACGGCCGGATGAACGCCGAAATAGATATCGATGATGTTTGTGCAGAGCACTATAAAACCGATGATCTTGAAAACAGAGAAGGCAGAAGTTATCTTATCCTTCCATCCTTTCTGACGGCGAAGCCAGAGGACATCAAGAACTGCGAACAGGCCGATCGCCCATACGACAAAGGGCATAAAATTAAAGTTGCCTGTATAAAATGCGGCTTTGATAAAGTTGGTCAGATGGGAACATAAAACGTTCGACTGTCCTTTTACAAGACCCCAGTGCCAGGCACCGATGTTTATCTGATATTCAGGCAATTTGAAATTGATGAAGAATGAGAAAACACCGAATGCGGAGAACAAAATAAATTTGAGCCACGTTGTTGCAGGAAAAGATGACAAGGATCTTTCTTTAGTCGTATTGTTGCCCATATACATGCTCCTTTACTGGTTTAATGTAGTAAATATATATACCTTTTAAAATATGGCACTTAACAGGAATTTTGTCAATATTGAAGATTAAATTTCGGAAATACACATAAATTTTCTGTAATTTTTACTATAAAGAAACCCTTTTCAGCAACTTATGCTTTTAGAAACATTGAATGGCCTGTCGAATTTTGCTAATATAAAAAAAGCTTTGTTTATCATACGGAGGCTGTATATGAACGGAAAACCATTTGAGCTGGCTATATACGGAAAGGGAGGTATCGGCAAGTCAACTATCTGCGCCAACCTTTCGGCAGCGCTTTCGCTGCGAGGAAGGAGTGTACTTCAGATAGGCTGTGATCCCAAGCATGATTCTACGCGGCTTCTCATGCGCGGCAAAGCTTTGCCCACGGTCCTGGATCATCTCAGAACTGTCCCCAAAGAGATGGCTGAGGTGGAAGCAGTTCTGGGAAAAGGATGGAATGACATTGGCTGCATAGAAGCGGGCGGTCCCAGACCCGGAGTGGGCTGCGCAGGGAGAGGCATAATTTCGGCGTTTGAATTTCTGGAAGAGAAAAAAGTTAAAGGGAAATACGAAATAATTACTTATGATGTCCTGGGTGATGTCGTGTGCGGCGGCTTTGCCGTGCCTATTAGACGGGAATATGCAGATGCTGTCTTCCTGGTTACGAGTGGCGAATTCATGGCGCTTTATGCGGCAAATAATATTCTCAGAGGCATCAGAAACTTTGACGGCGACCGGCACAGGCGTGTAGCCGGTATCATATTCAACCGCCGCCTCCTGGCGGGAGAAGATGAGCGTGTTGAGCGCTTTGCACGCGCTGTAAGGCTTCCAATATGCGCAGTAGTACCAAGGAGCGATCTTTTCGCGAAAGCGGAAGAAGAGAAGTGTACGGTCATGGCAATGGATGTGCCGGGACCTGAACGCAGTGTTTTTTTGCATCTTGCCGAGCAGATAGATACCGGACTGCCTCTTTATGAAGCCATGCCGTTGACGGATGAAGAACTGGAGGACTGCATATTGCGCGGTAGTACTGACAACGAACCGTCGGAGCGGGAAAGAGGGGCGGGGAAACATTCGTCAGAAACTGTACATGCTTTTATATCAAAAGACATTGCTGCCGATCACGGAGCATCTGAAGCTGTAAAACTTGAGGATCCGCAGAAACGCCTGCCGCTCTTTGGCTGCGCATTTAACGGGGCGGCAACAGCGGCCATAAACCTGACGGATGCAATAGTCATAGCTCATTCGCCGCGTTCCTGTGCGTTTTACACCTGGCAGAATATCAGTTCTCCAGGACGGCGTAATCTTTTCAACCGCGGGATCCTCATGCCTTCGGCTATCAGCCCGAATTTTGCAACATCCGGGATCGACGGTCACGATGCCGTTTTCGGAGGAATGGACAGGCTGAGGCAGACTGTAAAAGCAGCACTTGATAAAGAACCGGCAGCTGTTATAGTCGTAAGCTCCTGTGTCAGCGGCATAATCGGAGATGATGTACTATCTGTCGAGGATATGTCCACTTCGCGGACCCCTGTTATCGTGATCCCTGCAGACGGAGACATAAACGGTGACTATATGAGCGGGATAGAACTGTTTCAGCGTAAAACAGCAAAACGTCTTATAAAGACTGATGTAGAAATCAGGCCCCGGACGGTCAATATCGTTGGCGAGTACGGCATTGGTTATTATACAGAAGATAACTTTAATACGATCAGATCCCTTTTGGATGATATGGGTATTTCCATAGGCTGCCGTTTCCTGGGAGATACTACCGTGAGCCGGGTCGAAAATTTTATGGCTGCTCCTTTGAATATACTTGCAGCCGACAGCCCGGATAATCTTAAGCTCAAGAACTGGCTGCAGGAACAGTACGGGTGTAAGTTTTATGACAGCTGCCTGCCTGTTGGTTTTAAGGCTTCAGAAGAGTTTTTGCTAGGTATAGGGGAGATCTTCGGCTGCAAGGAAGTTGTAAGCAGCATCACAGAACGCGAGAAAAAAACATTTTTGCGTAAGACGGAGGCACTTAGATCTAAACTTGCCGGAAAACGTGTATTGATCACTACGATCAACACCAGTATGGACTGGCTCCTGGATACCGCACTGCAGGCCGGAGTTGAATGTGTCTGGATAGGAGTACTTAATTATCTGAGGCAGGAGCTCAGGGTCACTGACGAACCGTCAAGAAAAGAACTGGTACACGAGATAACGGACAGGCAGAGTATCGTTGATGCTGTGGAAACGCTGAAACCGGATATAGTGCTTTCCAATTATCTCGGGGAGCTGCCTCCGGGTGATTACATGGCAGATAATATGCCGATGACTCAGAAAGTGGGATTTCATTCAGGAATAGATGTACTGGAACGTTGGGTCAGGCTTTTGGAAGATAGAAAAGAGGGCGAGTGGATCAATGACAAAAAGTTCTTTGAAGAGTATTACACCTGACAGTATTACGGGTATGATCTTTACCCTTGAGGGACTGAAAAATACGATCGTTCTTCTGAATGGTCCAATGGGGTGCAGGTTCTACCATAGCACAACATCGCAATTCTTACGGATCAGGCCAGTGCTTTGCCTTCCTGAAGGTAAAGACGGAAAGCGTTACCCTGTAGATTACAACACGCTGAACGAGTGGTTCTTTCGTCAGGAGCGTGTGCCATGCACATATCTGGATGGCTATGATTATGTTTATGGCACAAGGGACAAGGTCAGTGATGCTATAGACTATATTTCGGCAAATATAGATTTTGAGATTATAGCGATCATCAATTCACCCGGTGCAGCGCTGATAGGCGATGATCTGCTTGAGCTTGTGCGTGAAAAACTTGGATGCAGCCGTGTTGTCATGCTGGAGTCTTCAGGCTATTCATCCACATTTGAAGAGGGCTGCAGTCAGGCATCCGCGCTTTTGCTAAAGCACGTGGCGAGGCCGTTATGGGAGATGCGTGAGACAAGTCCGGATCATCTGATGGAAAGAAAGGATATGTCAGGGAAAACTTCGGGCAAGAAGGTAAAAAGAGTCAATCTTCTTGGGCTGAATATCTGGCAGCGTTACATTTCCGGTGATGTTGAGGAGCTTTCACGTCTGTTTGAACTGTGCGGAATAGAGTTGAATGCATCATTGTGTGTGGATTGTACGCTGGAAGATCTTAAAAGACTTCCGGAGGCAGACCTGAACGTTGTTCTTTATCCGGAAACAGGGCTGCAGGCGGCAAAGTATTTGGAAGAAGTGCTTGGAATGCCTTACTATGTTTGCGAATATCCTCCCATAGGTTTTAAAGCAACAGAGAATGTTTTTAAAGATATATGTGACATTTTGGGGTGTTCTGATAAGGCTCTTCTTGAAGACAGCGGCAAAACAAGGGCGACGGCCTATGCCGCGATCCGGGATGTAAGCCGCAGTTATGGAAAACCGCGTGGCGTAAGATTTTTCGTTGATTGTACGCCTTCTCTAAAAAAAGCTTATGAAAGCTTCTTTGAAAGCTATCTCGGTATGGAGAAAAGCGAGCCGGAAGAAGCTGAGCTGGTATTTTCAAATGCCAATGTCATATCTGAGCTTATGCTGGAAAACAAGCGTTTCTGCGGTATTGAGATAAGCCTTCCGGGTATGGGGTATACAGACCTCGTGCCAAAGACTCATATGGGGATACGCGGCGCGCTCTTTCTGATAGAGCAGGTCATAAACGGTCTGATGTCTAAAATTTAGATAACTTCTGAACGATTCGATAACTATTTATATTATAGAAAAAACATGTTAGAATAAATTACTTAATTAAAGTAGCCGGAAGATGACTTTTTGGTTTATTTTACTTATTATATTTGCGGCAGCTATGACAGGAATAAACTTTTACAGAAAGAAGCGAAGGTGAGTATCTTGGATGGAATAATATTCGAAAATGAAAAACAGAAGACAGTGATCGGGATTTCGGGAAGAGTCGATTCGAACAATGCCCATGAGATCGAAGAAGAAATAATGAACGGGATAACCGGAAGAGAATATCTGCCGGTCATCATCGATGCTGAAAATCTGAATTACATTTCCAGCGCTGGTCTTCGTGTTTTGCTGCATTTGAAGAAAACAGTATACGATCTTACCATTACTAACGTAAGCAATGATGTTTATGAGATCTTTGATATGACCGGATTCACCCAGATGATGACCATAGAGAAAGCTTATAAAGTTGTTTCAGTTGAAGGATGCGAAGAGATCGGACGCGGAGCGAACGGGACGATCTACCGCATCGATCAGGATAATGTGGTTAAGGTATACAACAATCCTGATGCCCTTGACGAAATACAGCACGAGCGCGAGGTGGCGCGAACGGCACTTGTTCTTGGCATTCCTACGGCTATTTCATATGATGTGGTAAAGGTCGGAGACAGCTACGGTTCCGTATTTGAGTTGTTAAATGCCAGATCTTTTTCAAAGATCCTTGCAGCGCAGCCGGAAAAGATGGACTGGTGCGTCAGGGAATATGTAAAAATGCTTAAAAAGATCCACGGCACTATCGTACCGGCCGGTCAGCTGCCTGATATCAAGGAAACTGTCGTTTCCTGGGCTCGTTTCATGCAGGACTATCTGCCTAAGGAAGCCGGAGACAAGCTTTTAGCGCTTGTTGAAGCAGTTCCGCAAGACAATCATATGATACATGGCGATTACCACACCAAAAACCTTGAGCTTCAGGATGATGAGGTCCTTCTTATCGACATGGACACTCTGGCGGTCGGAAATCCGGTATTTGAGCTTGCATCGATGTATAATGCTTATGTCGGATATTATGAGTGCGATCATGAAGCTATTAAAGCATTCCAGGGCTTTGATTACGAAACAGCTCAGGTATTCTGGCATAAATCCCTTGCGGCTTATTTAGGAACAAACGATCCTTCAAGGATCGAAGAAGTTGAAAATAAGGCGCGTATCATCGGCTACACACGATTGATACGTCGCTCGATCCGGCGGGGAGGTCTGGAGGACGAAGGCAAAAAGGCTGAGATAGAGCATTGGACAAAAGAGCTTACAGAGCTTCTCGAAGAAACCGATACACTGACCTTCCTGAGAAATGAACTTGTAATCGATGCCGAGCCGGAGAATCTTAAGCAGGTACAGGATTTCATAGATGAGCATCTGGATGCTGCGGGGTGCGCTCCAAAGGAAAGAATGCAGATCCAGATCGCGGCAGAGGAGATCTTCGTGAATATCGCAAGCTATGCCTACGCACCGGCAAAAGGCAAGGCAACAGTATGTGTCGAAGTATCCAATAATCCATTGGTAATAACACTTACATTTATAGATAATGGGTTCCCGTTCAATCCGATCTTAAGGGAAAATCCCGATATATCGGCAACTGCAGCTGAAAGAGATATCGGCGGGCTTGGTATATTCATGACAAAAAAATTCATGGATGATATTTATTACGAGTTTAAAGACGGAAAGAACATTCTCAGACTGAAAAAAGATCTGGAATAAACGCAGGCATTATAAGAAGTGTTAATCATAATACTAAAACAGGGTGGCTGCAGCCACCCTGTTTTTATGTTCATGAGCTGATGATCAGATATCCATTGCAGCGTGATATCCCCAATATACGGCATTGGTAATTGTGGAAACACGTGAAGCATCTCCGATAACGCGTACTATCGGCGCAGCATCGGCAAGCATATCAACTACATCGGTAGCTGACTTCTGGCCCATTGCGCAGATAACGCTTTTACCAGGTACCAGAACTTCGTTTCCGTCTTTTGTCTTGCACCATACGCCTTCACTGGTTACGCGTGCCGCTTCATGTCCGGTATATACCTCAGCATATTTGTTAACTTCCGCAAGAAGAAGCGGACGATAACGGACATTGGCATCTTTTGCCAGTTTGTCACCGCGGATAACGATCTTTGCTTTTTTGCCTATCATTCCAAGATGAACGGCACATTCGCATCCTGAGAGGCCGCCGCCGATGATAACTACGTCGTCGCCTACTTTGTCTTCCTCGAGATAATAATTAGTGACAAGGACAACATTATCGCCGTCAAGGCCGGGAAGATGAGGAGCGGAAGGCCTGGAACCTGCGGCTACGATAAGTACATCCGGCTTTTCACGTTCCACATACTCACGGTCTACAGTAGTATTCAGTCTGATCGTTACGCCGACGTCTTTGGCCAGCCTTTCATAAGTGCCGGCAAGTCTGTACATATCGTATTTGAAAGGAAGAGCCTGTTCGCTTTTTAAGATTCCTCCTACAGCATCTGATTTTTCACAGAAAACGACCTCATGTCCGCGTCTCGCGGCTGTGTAAGCAGCATAAAGTCCGCCGGGACCACCGCCTGCGATAAGAACTTTTTTCTTGATCGGTGCGGGAAGGACTTCCATTCCTTCGGTCTCACGGCCGATAAGCGGGTTAACTGTGCAGCGTCTGGTTGAAGTGGTAGCACGTTCAGCCATGCAGGTAAAGCAGCGCAGGCAATGAACGATCTTTTCGGGTTCGTTTGCCATGACCTTGCGGGGAAGATACGGGTCTGCCAGAAGAGCGCGGCCCATATAGATCACATCGGCTTTTCCTGAAGCCAGTATTTCTTCCATCTGATCCGGCTCGTTAAGTCCGCCAAGAGCAGCAACGGGAACATCGACGGATTTCTTGATCGTTTCAGCCAGATAAACATTTCTACCGGGCTTTTCGAACATAGAAGGATGTGTTATTCCAAATGTGGACTGATATGTTCCGGCGGAAATATTAAACAGATCGACATGATCCTGAAGCAGTTTTGCTATTCTCGCTCCTTCGTCAACATCATATCCGCCCGTGATAAATTCAGCTCCGCTCATGCGGAATTCTATCGGGAAAAACGGACCGACGGCAGCACGTACGGATTGCAATACTTCCTTGGCGAAACGGCAGCGGTTTTCGAGTGAGCCGCCGTATTCATCGGTACGGAAGTTGAAAAGAGGAGATAAGAACTGGTTGATAAGCCAACCGTGACCGCCGTGTACCATTACCATTTCAAAGCCGGCGCGTTTTGCAAGGGCGGCTGCTTTTCCGTAGGAACGAACGATATCATCGATGAGTTCTTTTGTAAGAGCCTTGACCTGAACACCGTCAGCCCTTACGGTTTCGGAAGGACCCCACTGATTCATGTTGTGCTGCTTATCTTTATCTGTCATGTAGGTTCCCGCAAACTGTCCGGAGTGTGAGAGCTCTACAGAGGGTATAGCGCCATGCCTTCTGATAGCGTCTGCTGCGTATGTTGCAGATGCCAGAGAATTAAGTACCTTTTCATCGAGATGATAAGCATGCGATCCGTCTGTTTCAGGATGAACCATTACTTCGGAAAGGGTCACGGCACCTGCTCCGCCTTTGCCTCTGAGCTCATAAAAAGCAGCGGATTTAGGACCTATGCAGCCGTCATTTGTGATATCTGTTCCGCCCATCGGAGCTGCGAACATACGGTTGCGGAA
>CADBMM010000088.1 GCA_902795795.1 uncultured Lachnospiraceae bacterium
CAACGGCATAATCGAAGCCTTTTCGGATGTTATTGCCGAAGAGCTGAATGTAAAGAAGGTCGAGATCATCTCGGATGTAAGCGATATTGCCGACGTTAAGATCGACCCGAATTTCAATGAGATAAGAGCGCTTTACCCGGATCAGATCCCGGTCGTGATAAAGGCGGTGAAGAGCCGTAAATACCGTATCGCCGGTGACACCGTCATGCTGAATATCGATGGCGAAGAAAAACCATATGATGAACGCATTCTCCTCATCACATACAATGCGAAGGAAGGCCAGCATGTAGCCAGCAAGAGCGGCACGGTCGTTTCGCTCGATCTGACGCTGACTGATGAGCTTAAAAAAGAAGGTCTGGCGAGAGACATCATCAGGAATATCCAGGATGCCAGAAAACAGATGGGCCTTGAGATCATGGATCGCATAAAGGTCGAATTCGCAGGCTTTGACGATACGGAATGGGTGGAAACGATCTGCAGGGAGACGCTTGCGGACATTGCAAAGGTCGAAACGCCTGAGGTCACACTCAGTATCGCAAGTGAATTTACCGACGATGTCGAGGTGAAGATAGCGAGATAAAACTTTTAACCGGGGCTGACGCAGAATGCGGCAGCCCCTTTGAAATTAATGCGGTTTGATCACCTTTGACTCTTGCCTTTGAATCAATACTGTGATATTTTTGTTAGTGCAGTTGTCCATTACATTTTCTTATGGAAATGAACGCTGCGATAAGAAATAGTTTTCCAAAAAGCGGTGGACGAGCCTCTTTCCGGAAGTTACAGACATTACGGCAGCGGGATGCCGTAAATGTTCCTGTCCGGAAAGAGGCTTATTTGTTTTGTGATAATGTCCCGGGAGGGCAGGATCATAAAACGTTCAAACCGGGCATGTCCCGGAATAAGGTTTTCTTAAAAGCAAGGAGGAACAGAAAAAATGAAGAAAACATTAGCTATGCTGCTTTGCGCGGCAATGGTAACAGGCATGTTTGCAACAACTGCATTTGCCTCATCTGCTGATTCCGCTTCAACGGAAGCAACCAGCGCATCATCAGCGGTTTCAGAAGCCGAAGACGGTATCGTCGTAAATACTACCATTCTTATGGAAGCAGACGACGCCATGATCAACAACTACTCACTTCTGGCTGTTAACCCGGAAGCTCCGTTCGTTGACGCAGATGAGAACCCCGTAGAGGACGTATATGTAAATACCGTTGGTGCTGACGCACTTATCAACTGGCTTCTCAGCGAAGAGGGCGAGGATGCAGCTGCCAATTACGGATACGAAGAATATGGTTCATATCTCTTCTACCTCAAGGATGAGCGCCCGGTTTCCGAGGCTGAGATCCCTGAAGCTACCGAAGAGACAAAGCTTATCCGTCTTTCAACAACAACATCAGTAAATGATTCCGGACTTCTCGGATATCTTCTTCCGATGTTTGAAGAGAAATACGGCTATGAAGTAGAAGTATATTCAGCCGGCACCGGCAAGTCCATCGCAAATGCAAAGATGGGTAATGCAGATCTTATCCTGGTTCATTCCAAGTCTCAGGAAGAAGCTTTTGTTGAAGCAGGATTTGCAAGAATCGTCGATGGAATGGAAACAGAGCGTCTTACATATATGTACAACTACTTCGTACTTTGCGGACCGTCTGAGGATCCCGCAGGTGTAAAGGATGCAGAGGATGTCAAGGCCGCTTTCGCAGCGATCGCTGAAGGCAAATATCCGTTCATCTCACGTGGAGATAAATCCGGAACACATACCAAGGAACTCAGCCTGTGGCCTGAAGACCTTGGCATCACAGACGAAGCAGAGAGCTTCGCTGATTACACCGACTGGTACATCTCCGCAAATGCCGGCATGGGTGCATGCCTCGTAATGGCTGAGGAGCAGGGAGCTTATATCCTTACAGATAAAGCTACCTTCCTTACCTTCGTTGCAAATGACGGAGTAGTAGAGGGCTGATACTAAGTCCTTAAGAAAGGCATTTATTACATGGGAAGCGCGATAACAAAAGCCATATTACTGATATTATCGGCAGACAGGGAGCTGCTTAACATTCTTGGCACCACAGCCAGGGTGAGCCTGACAAGCTCTCTTATCGCGCTTCTCATAGGAGTGCCGATCGGCATCCTTCTCGGTTCATCCCGCTTTCCGGGAAAGGGTGTCATTACAGTTATTAACCGTACGCTTATGGGCATGCCCCCGGTGGTCTGCGGCCTTTTATTCTACCTGCTTTTTTCAGGTGTCGGGCCGTTCCGGGGGCTTAAGCTTTTATTTACGGTCCCGATCATGATAATTGCCCAGGTCGCCCTTATTACGCCCATAGTAATAGGCAACATGGAGACCTATGTGGCGGGCATTGCAGGCCCGTTCCGCGAGACCTGCCAGGGGCTGGGATTCGGGATCGGCAAAAGGCTCCGGCTGATGCTCAACGAATGTGCTTATTCGATATTTTTCGTATATCTTCTGGCGTTTGCCAGAGCTATTGCGGAGGTAGGGGCTGTTTCCATGGTCGGCGGAGCCATTGCATGGAAAACGAATGTGATGACTACTGCGATCATGCAGTATACCAATATGGGCAGCTTTACGCTGGGGATCGCCCTAGGTATCATACTGATGTCCATTTCTTTGATCGTTAATATAACGATATCGCTTATGCAGAGGAGATTCAGCCAATGAATGTCGCTGCTTTTACCAAAACATATGAAGGAAGGCTTGTGCTGAATATGCCGGGATTTGAGCTTGAAGAGGGCTGCATCACGGCTGTTATCGGTGCGAACGGAAGCGGAAAATCGACCATGGCAAAGGTAATATCCGGCATTGAGGCTTCGGACCAGAAGAAAAAGGTTCTCCCCGCGGGAATAACTGTCGGTTATATGCCGCAGAAAAACTATGCCTTCCGAATGACTGCCGAAAAGAACATTTTCCTTAACGGAAATGATAAAAATAAAGCCGGAGAACTTATGGAAGCTCTGCAGCTTGCGCCGCTTGCAAAGCAGAGAGCAAAAAAGCTGTCCGGCGGTGAAACTGCCAAAATGGCGCTGGTGCGTCTTTTAATGGGAGACTATGAGCTGCTCATACTGGACGAACCCACTGCCGCCATGGATATGGAATCCACCCTGGCCTCTGAAATGCTGATAAGAAAGCATGTGAAGGAGAGCGGATGCACGGTCCTTCTTATTACGCATAACCTGCAGCAGGCCAGACGTCTGGCCGACCAGGTCATTTTCTTCTGCAAGGGAGAGCTTGCTGAGGCGGGATCAGCCAAAAAGCTCCTGGATGATCCTGAAAAAGAAGAGACCCGCAAGTTCCTTGATTTCTACGGGATGAAAGCATTATAATGTAATTTATAGGAACCCGTAAGTTAACGAGCAAAAACGCGAAGCGTTTTCGCGAGTCTGGCGATGAGAAACGGAAAACATCTGCGAGGATAGAAAAATGACGAAAGAAGAACGTATTCTTGAGATATTAGGAAAAGAATGGGAAATGTTCCATAACGTGAACGGAGAAGAGAGGGCGTCATGCCAGAATAACAAAGCGATGTTCGTTGCAATGAGAAGAGGCCAGTATGATATCTGGTCCGAGGAAGTTCTGGCAAGTTATGAAAAAGATCTGGACCGCGCAAGGGACGAGGGAAGGAATATTGCCCGCGAAAAGTATATAAACATGATGAAGAGCACTGATCCTGAAGGGTATGAGATAGCCAAAAGGGAGCTGCCTGAGTATTCCGAAGAAAAGACCAGGATCACAAACGAGATCTGGAAAATACTGGGCAGACAGACGGCCGAGATGAGAGAAAAGTATCCTGTAGTTTCGAGCACGGGAAGACCGCTCTACGCGAAAGATGAAGCAAACGGAGCTACATCGGTCGAGACCTACCAGAAGGGTGAACTTTTGACATATTCCGAAGAAACACTGGAACTGCTTTTAAAGGAAATACAGGATATGGAAGCCAATGGAGAAGCCTTCGCTTTCGCGGTGCAGGAAAATTCGGTAAAGAACCTTGGATACGCTTCACTTGATGAGGCGGAAAAGTCAATGAAAGAAATACTCCTGCGCAGAATGCAGCAGTAAAAAGGTAATTCGCATGAAGCTTCTTGATATTACAGAGGAATACTGGAAAAATACAGCGCTGCCGGATCTTGAAAAAAGCGTTCCGGAGGCTTTGCCATATATTGCTGCCGGACTTGCGGGGAACGGATCGGAATGCTTCGGCTATGACGATGAGTATTCCATGGATCACGACTGGGGCGTGGATTTCTTTATCTGGGTCGAGGACAACAAAAGGGAGCTTATCGAGCCGCTTAAGAACTGGAAGAAAGAGCTTTTCAGGAGGCTGCCGCCTGAGCATGTGAGGACCAGAAGCAATTACGGCGCTGTCATAGAGCCGGTCGCCGCAGGTGATTTTTTCTATTCGCTGATCGGTATGAAGGGTCCGACGCTGGATCTTTACGGATGGCTGCGCGCGCCTGAGAGCAGCTTTGCCATGGCGGTCAACGGCAGGGTATTCTACGACGGCTCGGGACGGTTTACACAGATAAGGAACAGCTTTAAATATTATCCCGAGGATATCAGGCTCAAAAAGATCGTAAAGCAATGCATGATGATGGCGCAGACCGGGCAGTACAATCTCGGTCGCATGGCAAAGCGGGGAGACTATGTAACGGCCGGGCTTATTCTTTCAAAATTCATGGAAGAGACCATGCATATGGCGTTTGCGCTCAACAGGGTATATATGCCGTATTACAAGTGGGCCTACAGAAAACTGAAAGAGCTTCCGCTGCTTGGAGAAGAGCTGTCGGGAAGGCTCGAAGAGCTTTCGAAGGCCGGACCGGTAAATGCCGATACATATCCGGGGATCGAAAGAAGCTGTGAAGAAATATGTCTGCGCGTAGCTGACGTACTTACGGAACAGGGCTTAAGCCAGTCGCATGACAGCTTCCTTGCGGCTCACGGGGAATCCGTGCACCGGCTGATAGAAGATAAAGGGATCGCATCACTGCCTCTGCAGTACTGAAGGGGAGTCAGGTTGTTCTGCGCCGGAGATATCCGGCGCTTTTTTTGTAAGATAATCGTGCATCCAGATCGAAAGCTCCATCAAAAGCATTTCTTTTGGATCGTTGAAATCAAGATCCAGCATCTCCTGTATACGGTTCAGGTGGTACACTATTGAATTCCGGTGCATCTTCGTTGCGGCAGCAGTATCGGTAATGTTGCGGGAATTCCGGAAATAGCTTTCAAGTGTCTGGGTGAACGAGGCGTTGTGTTCACGGTCATATTCCAGAAGTTTTTTCAGCTTTGGAGAGCAAAGATCCGAAAGATTGCCGTTCTTATCGCATATCTGTGCAATATGGAAGATCGCAAACTGGTCATAAAGGAAAATATTTGATCCGATCCCGAAGTGGTTTGCGATATCTATGGCCGCGATGGCCTGATTAAAGGCAGCGGGCATTTTGGAAATGTCCGTAAAGCAGCGGCTGACTCCGCACCGCAGGGACCGCTTTGCAAGGAAGTCCCTTAGCTTTCCGTCCAGGGTCCCTTTGACCTGATCCGGCCTGCTGTAGCTTTTGAACAGCACTATATAATCCTTGTAGATCAATGCCTTGCTGTCTGCCACCATTTCTTCAAGCAGATCCCGGATAAACGGAAAAGAATAGTTGCCGCTGTCGAATGCGTTCATATCCAGAACGAAAATGTAAAAATACTCGTTATGAAAAGCGTTAAGCGTTTTAAGACGGTTGGAAATGATGTCGAAATTAGTGATCTTTCCGTCCAGCATGTCGGCAAGCAGTTCCTCGTATTTTACGCCGCGCGAAAAGCTTATTGTCCTTATCTTCTGAAGCTCCGCTGAGATCGCGTTGGCAATGATCGGAAGCAGGACATAGTCTTCGGCAGTGAAGTTTTTGTAATACTCAAGTACGGAGATGGTCCCGACAATGATGTTTTCGATACGGACATTATACAAAAGCCTTGGTATACTAAGGCGCGGGGATTTCCAGTACAGGCACAGTTCACTGTCCTGCAGCTTGTCCGCCAGGTGTGATTCCGTGTTGGCCGTTACGACATCTAAAGACAATGTCGACTGGCTTCGGAAAAGCATCCAGTCATTGTCGTTGATATCGATATCCGGAGCCATGCAAAGGGCTTTCCAGTTCGTATCCGTGATAACGACCGGATTGCCAAGGTATTTATAGGCGATATTTATCAGATCGGACAGATGGTTGGAATTGGAAAGGCTCTGGAGCATGTCGTCCGCCATGGAGCCGACCGAAAGGAAACAGTTGCCTATAAGAGCGATCAATTCACCGGCTGTCGTGGCGTTTTCCGTAATGACGGCAGCAAGACTGCCCTGCTCGGGTGCGGCGTAACTGTTCAGATTAACATGTCCGATGACGATAAAATTATCCGGAAGCGCTTTGTGAAGCTTATCGCTGCTTCCGATATAAAGAGCGTTGGGATCGAACAGGCCGTTCGCCTCCGGTTCCATAACAGAGACATGGCTGAATTTACGGTTCAGATCAGGCTCCGTTATATATTTCGGCGAAAATGGCTGTAGTAAACTGGTAATGAATCGGAATGTAAGCTGCATATTCACACTTCCTTAAAAAACTGAAGTACTGCACAGGACGGCAGGCTGACTTTGGAGTATTTTACAATAAAAATCGGGCAGATATACCGGCTTTGTGATTATATACAATAATTTTTCTCTAAATCCGTGGATTTACGAATTGACGGAAAGCTCATCCGCACTTAAAATTGAATATATATTGAGTAATTATGTTCTGAACTATTTTCATTAACAATAACAAGTTTAGCATAATTTACACATAAATCAACCGGAAAGACTGAAAAATCCCTTAGATAAGCGCGGTGCCATGCCTGTAATCGATCCCGCAGTGAGATGATGAGCTTTAGAAAGACCGGCTGAATTACAACATTGTAACTTTAAACAAATTCATAGAAGTATCCACAATTGAACTTAGGCTTTATGATGTTATAAAATTATATAACTTAATATAGTATTAAAAATGCGGAAATGGAGGAACATATGGTTAGTGAATTCAATGCTCCGAATCCTGTGCTGTTCGGAATCGGTACCCGTAAACAGGTCGGAGAAAAACTGAAACGTTTCGGATGTACAAAAGTACTTCTCGTATATGACCCCGGTATCAAGGCTATCGGAGTTGCGGACGAGATCAATTCGTATATTGAGGCAGCCGGAATAGAGACTGTACATTACGGCAATGTCCAGGCAGATCCGCCTGACTGGTCAGTTAATGAAGCCGGAGAACTCGGAATCCGTGAAAAGGTCGACGGCGTTGTCGGTATCGGAGGAGGAAGTTCTATCGACTCTGCAAAGGCAGCGAAGATGCTTCAGACCAACCCGCCGCCAATCAATCAGTATTTCGGACGTGAAGGCGTTATTACAAAGCCGAGCGTTCCGCTTATCGTTATTCCGACGACAGCCGGAACCGGAAGCGAATGTACACCCGGCGGCGTTATCACCGACACTACAGTACATGCAAAGCTTAACATTGCAGGCGTCGGCTGCCAGGTCAATTTAGGTATCGTAGATCCTGAGCTTACAGTCGGCCTTCCGCCGAGATCCACTGCAGCTACAGGCTTTGATGCTTTCTGCCACTGCGCTGAATCCTTTACCTCAGGCCGTCCGAACCCCTATTCGGGCGTTGTCGGCAAAGAGGGAATGCGTCTCGTAGCAAAATATCTGGAGCGTGCGGTAAAGAACGGAAAAGAAGATATCGAAGCCAGAGAGGGAATGATGCTTGCAGCTACCCTTGGCGGAATAGCGATGTCAGGCGCACTTTGCCATATGTCCCATGATATCGGCAAATCACTTGGCGCAGCGTTCGGTATCGCACACGGAAACGCATGCGGCGCATGCCTTCCGCAGGTACTTCAGGCAGTAACGCCTGCAGTTCCGGACCGTGTACGTTTCATCGCTGAGACTTTCGGCGCTGAGGTTCCCGAGGATGCTACCAATGAACAGCTCGGCGAGATCATCTGCGAGACCATGAAAGCCTTCATGAACAGGATCGATTTCCCGAAACTCAGCGGATACGGCATATCTCTTGAAGAGATGCTGGCAGTCGTTCCGGACGGTGTTATGGCCCAGGTCAACGGCGCTATCAAGTTATTCGGAGGTTACGGAACATCACCGATCGAAGTAACACCGGAGCTTATCAAAGACATCGTAACACGCGCATACAACGAGAACTAATTATCAATCAGAACATTTTTTTGGAGGAAAAAGCATGTCATTTAAAGTTAATCCCGAAGAGATCAGAAGCGTTAAGGTGCTGACGCCCAGACTGCAGAAGCTGAAAGAGGAGTGGGAGGCTGCTCCGCCGCAGGTTTATGTAGACGATACCCTTCTGTTTACCGAATCATGGAAAGAGACAGAAGGCCTGCCTGTCGATATCCGTTGGGCGAAAGCACTTGAGAAGAGACTTCTTGAATGCCCCCTTCTGTTAAGAGACGGAGAGCTGCTTGCCGGCTCATTGACAAAATTCATCCGCGGTAACGGCACACTCTGCGCAATGAAGCCGCGCGAGATCCTTGAAATGTGCGAGAGCGGACGTTTCTCACGTAAAACATCCGATTCCGATTCCACAAACATCACACCGGAAGATCTGGCAGCCCTTAAGGCTGACGCTGAATACTGGATCGAGCATATGCCCAAAAAGAGCACTGTAAACGAAGCATATCGTTATGATATGGGCGAAGGCGTTTTCGATCTTCTTTTCGACCATGCGATGATCTTCGAAGGCCGCGGCGTTCGTGAAAAAATGGACAGAGGCCTTTTCCAGAACTATTCCGCATACGGCGGCGGTGTTGCACAGGTCAGCCAGAAATGTATCGATCACGGCCTTAACTACGTTATCGATCTCTGCAAAAAAGAAAAAGAGCGCATGATGCGCGAAGGCGATGTGCAGCACAGCCACGGCTCAGCTCAGTTCATTCGTAAGTACTGGCTGCTCGAGGCCTGCATAATCTCCTGCGAAGCATTCATCAAATATGCAAAGAGATGGGCAGATCTTGCCAGAGAACAGGCAGCTGCGTGCAAGGATGAAACCCGCAAGGCTGAACTTATCCGTATCGCTGAAGCCTGCGAGCAGTGCCCGGGCGAACCGCCGAGAACCTTCTTCGAGGCAGTTCAGTGCGTAAGACTTTATCACCTTGTATGCTGGAAAGAAAGCTCCGACCGTCCGGAAGTTCCGATCGGCCGTCTTGACCAGCTGCTTTGGCCCTACTACAAGAAAGATCGTGAAGAAGGAAAGGTCACCCCGCAGGATGCAGCAGAGCTCTTTGGCGCTCTGTGGCTGAAGATCCGCGAGGTAGAGAACCTTGTTACTATTCCGCGTGAGCAGAGAGCAGCTCCGGGATCTCTTCTTCCGAACATCACCCTTTGCGGCGTAAACGAAAAGGGCGAAGAGCTTACCAACGAACTTTCATGGTTGATCCTTGAGGCTATGGCTCAGGTCAAGCTTTCCGAGCCGGCTGTTTACATCCGTGTAAGCGACAAGACTCCGGACGAATTCCTTCGTCATGCCTGCGACTGCAACGTACGTTTTGGCGGCGGCAACCCGGCATTCCTTAACGATGCTGAAGGAACCCAGAGATATCTTGACCGCGGAGTACCGCTTGTAGATGCCTGCGACTGGAACGCATCCGGCTGCCTTGGATATCACCTCTCCTGCATGGAGCACCTTGGCGGCGGACACAACATCAACCAGCCGAAAGTATTTGAGGTCGCTCTTAACGACGGTTATGACTGGAGAACACAGAAGCAGATCGGACCGCACACCGGCGATGCTTCAACATTCACCAGCTTCGAGCAGGTAAAACAGGCTTATTATGATCAGCTTGCTTATTTCGCACCCATCCTTATGCGTGTCAAGACCCTCGGTCTTGCAACAGAGATCGCTGACGGCCCGATGAGCGGACTTCGTGTAGCTATGCAGTATGAAGACTGTATCCCGAACGGACTTACTCCGAAAGAGGGCGGCGCACGTTATCCGGAAGGCTGGACATCATGGTTCGGCAGCCGCGGCGTTGTAGATATCGCTGACTCCCTTGCAGCTATCAAGCTCCTTGTATTCGATGAGGAGAAGCTTACAATGGCAGAGCTTATGGAAGCCTGCAGAGCAAACTGGGAAGGCTATGAGGATATTAAGACAGCCTGCAGAAACGCTCCGAAATACGGCAACGACGATCCGTATGTAGACGAGATCTATGATGAGGTCGCAAAGAAGGTCGTAGAGATCATGCAGAGCATTATCGACCCGATCACCGGAAAGACACCGATGCTCTTCATCGGCGCTGCAGCCGGCCATATCGGACTTGGCTCATGCATCATGGCTCTTCCGAACGGACGTTCAAAAGGCGACCCGATCAACGACGCAGCATGCTCCGCTATGCCTGGCATGGATGCAAACGGACCGACCTGCACGATCAACTCCGCTACAAACGCACCGTACGCAAAAGAGTTCTGCGGCTTCGCTATGAACATGAAGTTCTCCAAGAGCCTTCTTAACACAGATGAGAAGCTTGACAAACTCGGAACCCTGATCAAGACGTTCGTAAAACGTGACGGATGGCACATTCAGTTCAACATCCATTCTCAGGAAGAGCTTCAGGACGCCCTTGAGCATCCCGAGAACCACAAGAACCTGCTTGTACGTGTAGGCGGATACTCCGCATACTTCGTAGATCTCCCGAAAGCCCTTCAGGCCGAGATCGTACATCGTACAATGCATGAAATGATTTGATTGATATGATCGGAAAAGATCGAGTGAAATACATGCTTGCATGATATTTCACTCGATCTTGGACGATTAACAAACATGAGCGCGTAATGAAAATGCCTGTTTATCAGGCATTTTCACGAAGCGCGAATGTTTGTAGGATCGCGGGAATTGCGAAGCAATGAAGCGATCCGTATATCAATCAAAAGATTGATATAATCGCGGGAATTGCGAAGCAATGAAGCGATCCGTATATCAATCATAAATTCTGTTATTACCCATTAATTCTATTTTTATAAAGGTGAGACAATGGTCGATATCAATACTGTTGGAAGAACATTTAACATTCAGCGCTACAGCATTGCGGACGGACCCGGTATACGTACCACTATTTTCGTTAAGGGATGCCCGCTTTCCTGCAAATGGTGTTCCAACCCTGAGTCACAGAGCAAAGAGCGTCAGATCGCATACCGCAACACGCAATGCAAAGCCTGCGGAAAATGCGTTGCCGCCTGCCCCAAACAGTGCATGACTCTCGATGAGGACGGAATACACATTGACAGGACGGTCTGCGATGTCTGCGGCACCTGTGTCAAAAAATGCCTTCCGGGAGCCTTAAGTTTTTCCGGAAAAGACATGACGGCTCAGGAAGCCTTCAAGGTCGTAATGCGCGACAAGGATTATTATGAAAAAGATGGCGGATGCACCTGCTCGGGAGGAGAGATCTTGATGCAGCCGGATTTTGTCGCAGCGATCTTTGCACAGTGCCGTGAAAACGGTATCCACACAAATGCTGATACATGCGGATGCGGTTCCGAGGAAGCCATGAGGAAGATACTGGAGTATTCGGATATGGTCTTCTTTGACCTCAAGCACATGGATTCTGCTGAACACAAGCGCATGACCGGTGTAGGCAATGAGCAGATCCTTAAGAATCTGGATATCTGCATGCATTCCGATGCGCAGGTCGTTATCCGTGTTCCGCTTATCAAGGGGTTCAACGATACCGACGAAAACATAACCGCAATGTGTGAGACATTAAAAAAGATCGGAGGACAGACTCCAATCATTTCTGTTCTGCCGTATCACAACTACGGTGAAAACAAGTACCGTATGATAGACGAAGTATATGAGCTTACGGATATGGAACCACCATCCCAGGAGACCAAGGATCATGTAAAGGAACTGATCGAAAGCCTGGGCTTCGAATGCCGTGTCGAATAATGAGGGTGAAATAATAAATGTATAATGTAAGACAGAAAAAAATAGATGAGGATTATTTCCTTAATAAACTCAGGCCGGAGGTCCTTGCTCCATGGCCGAAAACTGCCGCAGAGATAGACCTGGAGGAGGCAGTTGAATACCAGAAGAGCCTGCCGGACGGAAAGAACTTCACAAAAGTACTCTCCAAATTTAAAGCAGAACATAAGATCGGACTTTTCCCGCGTTCAGGCGTGCCGGTAGTTGAAAATGAGATAGAGCTTCTGCAAAAGCTGAACACAGTCGGAGTAAGACTGTTCCCGTTCACGACCGACGCTTATACGCGAAATCTCCAGCTGGACAAGGCCCAGGCCGGACTTGAAGAAAGTATCCGCACCGGAAAAATGCGCCTTAACGGTTATCCGATCATCAACCATGGCGTAAAGACCACAAGAAGAGTCGTAGAATCATGCGAAGGCGCCTTTGACCCGCGTTCATCCAGAGTCGGCAACAGCTTTGTCGGAGAAGTTGCTTTCGCTTCCGGTATGACAGCCATGCCGAACAGCTTTTTCGGATGGATCGGAGGCTATGACAAGGGAGTTACAGCGGAAGACTGCATCAGCACCGCTCAGTATCTCGGCCGCCTGATCGGATATTACGCGGAAAGAGGAGTTATCATCTCCACGGACTGCCACGGATGGCTGCCGAACGGCGTAGTTCCGATGTATATGAATATTGCGACTCAGATCATCGAATCCCTGATCTCCGCTGAACAGGGCGTAAAGAGCGTTGTTCCGCTTATGAACTTCCAGGGAAACATCAACCAGGATCTGGGCGATTTCAGAGTAGCTGAAAAGCTGTTCCGCAAATATCATGACGCTGCCGGATACGATACCATTATTCCGGGCCTTATCGCAAACCAGTCGTCACTTTTCCCGTTCCCGCAGGATATGGGAAATGCATTCGGATATATCAATTATGTTGCCATGCTGGCAGCTCTCGCACCGGATATCGCTGCATGCTCGGTCAAGACGATCGATGAGGCTACAGGCGTTCCCAGCATTGAATCCCACCTTGAGACCTACCGCTCTGCGAACTGGATCTTCAATGTTGTACGCCAACAGGAGATCGAGCTTAACAACGAAGAGATGGAAATGGAAAGCCGCATGACCGAGCTGTCTGTCTGCGCTATCATAGATAAAGTCTATGAACTGGGCGATGGCGATCTGGCTATCGGTGTCTGCAAGGCTGTTGAAGCCGGCGTTCTGGATTCTCCGTTCTCTATCAGTAACGCGGTCCGCGATCTCAGCCTTGGCGCAAGAGACCTGCACGGCGCATGCCGTTATATCGATTACGGAAACGTTCCGATCCCGGATGAGGTTCGCAAATACAATGACGAAAAGATCCGTGAGAGAGAAGTTGCTGAAGGTATCAAACTGAATTACAACGCTTCGATCGATGACTTCTGGTGCCTCGCACGCGGAAACGTACGCGGCGATACAGCAACGAAGCCGAAAGAGGATATGTCAGGCAAGAAGGAGCTGAAACGTCAGCACACACTTGTTACCGGAACACTTGGCGTTGACGCACACGTTATCGGAACCAAGATCCTCTCCCGTGCATTCAAGGAAGATGGCTTTAAGGTCATTGCTCTTGGCGCCCAGACAAGCCAGGAAGACTTTATCAAGGCCGCTCTGGAGACCGGAGCAGAAGCACTTATCGTCACATCCCTTTACGGAATGGCCGAAATGGACAGCCAGGGCTTCCGTGATAAATGCCGTGAAGCCGGCCTGGACAATATCCTAATGTATATCGGTGGTATCCTTGGCGTAGGCGTTCATGCATTTGAAGATGATAAAGTAAAATTCGAAGCGCTCGGATATAACAGAGTTTATCCGCCGGAGTCACCGGTTTATAAGACGATCCTGGATCTGCACGAAGATTTCAGAAAGATCGAGGAAGAAGAAGGTCTCTGGAAATAATTATCCGGAGGACCGGTTAAAGAGAGTTTAGCTAATGGACAAATATCGAGTTTTCGCGGATTTCGGCAGCACATTTACAAAAATGGTTGCCTTTGACATGGAAAAAGAAGAGCTTGCGGCCCGCGTGCAGACACCTTCGACGGTTGAGACGGATATCATGGAAGGTCTCCATACGGCATTCGCTGAAATACAGAAGCAGATCCCGCTGACAGAAAGCGAGATCAGCGGCACTAAAGCCTGTTCTAGCGCTGCCGGCGGACTGAAAATGGTCTGCATCGGCCTGGTTCCCGATTTTACGACGGAAGCCGGGCGCCTTGCCGCGCTTGGCGCCGGGGCAAAGGTCGTAGGATCGTTTTCCTTTGAGCTCACCAAAAGCGAGATCCGTCAGATCGAAGCGCTGCAGCCGGATATCGTCCTGCTGACTGGCGGCACTGACGGCGGAAATAAAAAAGTCATCATTCACAATGCTGAAATGCTGGCGGGATCATCCGTAAAGCATATTCTCGTTGCAGGGAACAAATCGGCTTATGATGATATACGCGAAGCTTTTGAGGGGTCTGGACGTTCTGTAAAATATACCAGCAACGTAATGCCCGAATTCGGCAAGCTCGAGCTTTTGGAAGTAAACCAGGAAATACGCGAGACGTTCCTGTCCAATATTATTAAAGCAAAAGGCATTGCCGGAGTCAGCGAGGAGATCGCAGGCGTTATCATGCCGACTCCGGCTGCCGTTCTGGAAGCCGCAAAGCTTATATCAGTCGGTGCGGGAGATGAGCACGGCCTTGGCGAGCTGCTGCTTGTGGATGTCGGCGGCGCCACGACCGATGTCTTTTCGATCGGAGCCGGGCGCCCCACGAAGGTTGGCGTCGCGCTGAACGGACTGATCGAGCCCGTCGACAAGCGGACGGTGGAAGGCGACCTCGGAATGTATCACAATATCGATTCCTTAAGCGCTCTTGCCGAGGATTCGGGTGATACATGCGGGCTTGAACCTGAGGAATTTGAAAAGAAAGTCGAAGAGCTTAAAAACCTGCGCAGTATTCCGGGCAGTGATGATGAGGCGCTGTATCAGGCAAGACTGACATCACTTGCCGTCAGAACTGCCGTGGACAGACATGCAGGGCGGATCCGCTCTGTCATGACCCGCAACGGCGAGGTCCTGGTCCAGAATGGTAAAGATCTTACGCCTTTCAAAGCCGTACTCGGGTCCGGAGGACCGGTATGCTTTTCCAGATTCCCGTTAGAGGTACTTAAGGCTGCGTCCTTCGAGAACGACAGGCCGGATATCCTGAAGCCTAAAAATCCGGATTATTTTCTGGACGAAAAGTATATTCTTTTCGCTATCGGGCTGCTTTCTGCAGATGAACCCGAAAAGGCTGTCCGGATCGCAAAGAAGTATTTGAAAAAACTATAATTAAAAATCGGCTGTTTTATGAGCGATAATAATACAAAAGTCTGGTCTCCGAAATTTACGAACCTTGTTACGGGCAATACGGTTTTTTTCTTCGGCTTTTACATGCTTATGCCCACGCTTCCGCTGTATATCGCGGCGAACGGTGGTACAAGCGCAGAAGTAGGAGCTGTATCCGTTGCATTTTCGATCGCCTCGATTGTGACGAGGATGCTTTCGGGTTATATTCTTGCCCGGTTCGGTAAAAAGAAGATGCTGCTGTTTGCGGTATTTCTGTCGGCTGGCGTTACGTTTTTGTATACAGGAGTGTCTTCGCTGCTTGGAATAATAGCCTTGAGGATACTTCAGGGCATAGGCTTCGGCTTTGTTTCAACGGTATGCGCAACACTTGCAGCTGACGTGCTTCCTGACAACAGGCGCGGAGAAGGGATCGGATATTTCGGTATGGGCACGACACTGGCGGTCGCGTTTTCGCCGACGATCGGACTGTGGGTTTCATCGAATTACGGCTTCAACCCGATGTTCGTTACCTCCGCCGTAAGCATGCTTGTATCATTTGCCATTCTGGCGATGCTGAAGCTTACGCCGCAGGAGAACAATCCGGCAGCCTTTGCACCGGAAAAGAAAAAGATGACGCTGGTATCCAGTCTGTTTGAACCGGCGATATCCTTCCAGTGCGTACTGCTTGTGCTTTTCGGGATATGCCGCGGAGCGGAGTCGAATTTCCTCTCGCTCTTGGCAACGGAATACGCTATTCCCGGACTGTCATTTTACTATATCGTGCAGACTGCCGTTTCGTTCGTGATCAAATTTATGACGGGACGTGTATATGACAGGACCGGCCACAAGGGACTTATTATTCCCGGAGGCATATGCTCTTTCATCTATGTGATCCTTGTGTCCTTCGCAAGGACGACGCCGGTGCTCATCATTTCCGGTATTTTCAGCGGAATAGCTGTAGGAATACTGGTCCCGACTATTCAGACGTGGACTGTCAGCTCCGTGCCGGCAGAAAGAAGAAGCGTGGCAAGCGCGACTTATTACAACTTTTATGATATCGGGATGGGCTTCGGAGGCCTGATCCTGGGGAACATAGCCATGATAACAGGATATTCGCTGATGTTCCGATGGTCTTCACTCGCTATGGCAGCTTTTCTGATCATTTATCTTTTGTATATCAGAAAAAAGGCCGTGAAATAAAAACTGACAGCTGTTATTCAGCTGATAAAAACAACGATACAAAAAGCAATCCATGTAGTTATAAGGAGGAAAAACTATGGTAGACATGCTTAAAGATCAAGTCGCGATCGTTACAGGCGCAACGTCAGGAATGGGCGAAGCAGTAGCAAAATGCTATGCCAAAGAAGGCGCAAAAGTCGTTATCGTCGGAAGAAGCGAGAAAAAGGCAAACAGGATCGTTGATGAGATCACTGCCGAAGGCGGGGTCGCCAGATTCTATCAGTCAGTCGATGTTTCGAAAAAAGATCAGATCGAAGCTGTTGTAGCTAAGACCATCGAAGAATTCGGACGTATCGATATCCTTGCAGCCTTTGCCGGACAGACCTTCGACGGCGGCAGTATGTCGATGGATGAAGTACTTGTCCGCACTACGGAAGTCAACCAGTACGGAATGTACTACACCTGCTTTGCTGTTATTCCGCAGATGAAAAAGCAGAAGAGCGGCAAGATCATCATCTGTTCTTCAAACGGCGCATTCAATCCCACAGCACCGGCTTATGAATACCATATGGCTAAAGGTGCATGCGAATCCCTGACCGTAAACCTGGCAATGGATATGGCAAAACACGGCATCCGTGTAAACTGCATCAAGCCGGGCCCGATCGTTACACCTTTCTGGGATGAGCTTATGGAAGACGGTCCGGAACGCCAGGCAATGCTCAAAGGCATAGCTGAGGTCGAGGTACCGCTTCAGAGGACCGGAACTGCAGAAGACGTAGCCGGCCCCGCACTTTTCTTCGCATCTGACCTGTCATCATATGTTACCGGCCTTTGCATGTACGTAGCAGGCGGAATGGGCTATGTTTACGCATACGGCCAGTCCTCTATCGCACACAACAGCGTTGCTACAAGAGATTAAAATATAATTAAAACATCGATGTTTTTCGAAAGGAGATAATTATATGTATCAGTGTATTTCAGTTGCCCATCTTAAAGAGGGCACCCTTGACACCGTTCTTGAAGCAGCAAAGATCCTCGTAGAGGCTACGCGCAAAGAACCCGGACTGATCTATTATAATGTTGTTCTGAGCGATGATAACCCGGATACCATCATCATGGTAGAAAAATGGGAAAAGAAAGAGAATTTCATTGCCCATGTCCAGGGCGCTCCCTGCGCAAATTTCGGAAAGGTCATCGATCCCAACTGCGCCGAGCCGAGCATTATAAATGCAGGTGAAATGATCATCTGATGCGGAGAATATCAGAAATCGCAGTATGACAATATTCCAAACAGGAATAAGCAGGGCGCTTATCCTGTTTGGATTTTGCTTTTCGGTATATTACAATATGCATGTCAGGATGCACAGGAGGTTTTTCATGAATGTATCTATAAAATTCAGAACAGGAGAAGTCCTTCGCGGGATACGTTCGGGAGAGTACGTGCTGCCGGAAGGCTGCACGATCGATCAGGCTTTGGATGCCGCCGTTTCCGAAAACGGAATGACTCTGGCGGATCACGACCGTGAGTACCTTTTTGCTTTGCTGAATAACAGGCAGGTGCAAATGGATAATGTCCTGAAGGATGGCGACAGCGTTTGGATCCTGTTCAAGATCCTGGGCGGCTGATCGACCTGACGGGAACCGGCATCGATGAAATACAAAGTATTATTGATATCGGTTCTGAATAGTTTCAGAGAATTGTATTTATAGAAAGGTGTATGAAGTCATGTATGGTTATATCGGAAAAGTTCTGCTGGTAAACCTGACGGACAAATCCTATGTAATAGAGGATCTGCCGGAAGAATGGGCAAAACAGTATCTGGGCGGCGTTACGCTCGGCGCCCGTTATCTTTACCGTCTGATGAAACCCCATACTCCGGCCTTCGCTCCGGAATCCGTGCTCGGCATGGTCTGCGGCGTTACAGGCGGCAGTAAATCGTTAATGGGTGCCCGCGTTTATGTCGTATCCAAGAGCCCGGTCAATGATCTCTGGAACGACTCCAGCTGCGGCGGCTCTTTTGCACCGCATTTAAGAGCATCAGGCTTTGACGCTATCTTCATTACCGGTAAAAGCGAAAAACCCTGCTATCTGTTCATTGATGACGGCAAAGTAGAATTCCGCGATGCTACTCATCTTTGGGGCAAGGTCACAAGCTGGGTCGACGATACCCTGCACGAGGAACTTGGCAAGGATATCAGCGTATTCCAGATCGGACCCGGTGGAGAGCATCTGTCATGGATGGCAGCGATCATCAACGATAAACACCGCGCGGCAGGCCGTGGAGGCAGCGGCGGCGTAATGGGCAGCAAGAATCTGAAGGCTGTCGTATGCCGCGGAACTCATAAGATCGATATCTTCGATAACTCCGAAATAATGGCGGCGAATAAGAAATGTATCGCTTACGGAAACCCGGGCGAGAGAGGCGAACATGTTATGCATCAGTTCCGCACCACCGGTACCAGTGAAGAGTATGGTGTCTGCGTTCTTGCTGCAGATGCTCCTCTTAAAAACTGGGCAGGCGCTCCGGATGATATGCCGGAACAGTATGCATGGAATCTTTCCGGTCCGGATATGGACGCGAAGCACAAGGTCGGACAGATCGGCTGCTTCAACTGCCACATTCGCTGCGGAGCTGTATATAAAGTCGACTATAAGAATTATCACCTTGAGCATGCCACCCGTCCGGAGTATGAATCCCTCGGCGCTCTTGGCAGCATGATGCTGAACGGCAGCAGCGATGCGACCGTTATATGCAACCATCTCTGCAATGAGTACGGTTATGATACGATCTCCTGCGGCGATACCCTCGCATGGCTGATGGAATGCTATGATAAGGGAATCTTCACAAAGGAAGAGCTCGACGGTATCGACTTCAAGTGGGGCGATCCGGACGCGATCATCGCAATGATGGAAAAACTCTGCGCCTGCGAAGGCATCGGCGTACCGCTTCAGCTGGCCAGCCGCGGTTGTGCCCGCGCGCTCGGAAAAGGCGAAGAGTGCTGCGTAACTGCCAACGGCATAGAGCTTCCGATGCATGGCGGACGTTTCAACCCTGCCCTGATCCGTACCTTCCAGTACGATCCGACTCCCGGACGTCATATCAAGGGCGGCCGTGGCGTACCGTTCAGCCACAATCCGGATGAGGTCAAATATAACTATGAGGGCACCGGTAAAGACGACGTAGCCGGCCTGCTTGAATGGGAGTGGAGCGGACTTTCCGGCGTCTGCAGTTTCGGAAACTTCCTGCTTCCGCCGGATGCTCAGCAGCAGATGGTATACGGCGTGACCGGATTCAAGTTCACTCAGGAAGAGCTTGACATTCTGGCCCTCAGAAGCTTTACGATGCGCCACGCCTTCAACCTTCGTGAAGGCTACCGCCGTAAGGACTTTGTCATCGACGGCCGTGCTTACGGCAACCCGCCGATGGAAAAAGGTCCGCTTAAAGGCATCACAGTCGATAACGAAAAGCTGGGAGATAACTTCTACGGCGAACTTGGCTGGGATCTTGAGACAGCGGAATTCCCGAAGGAGTTCTGCGACCGCGTAGGCGGACTGGATTACATTTATCCCGATTTCTTCCCGGATCAGATCTGATCTACAATAATTAAATCAATACTGCCGCACTGAACTGATCAGTGCGGCAGTATTTTAATTCCTGGAAAGATCGTAGAACCGGATCATGTGCGCTTTAAAGGCGGCTGCGATAGGCGAGAGATGTTTGTCCCGCCTGAAACAGAC
>CADBMM010000089.1 GCA_902795795.1 uncultured Lachnospiraceae bacterium
CAGGCTCATCGCTGAGTTCCATAAAGCACTCATCAAGAATGACTGTGATGCCAAGGTTCAGACATTTATCTAAAATTGCTCTGAGATGATCATGATCAACATACCGTCCCGTTGGATTATTGGGATCTGCAAGGAATAAAAGATCGATACCTTCATCAAGTGCTTCACAAAGCTTTTCTGTAACATCAAAGTCTTCATTCATCTGCCATAAGATGATATCTGCTCCGACGGCACCTGCAGCGTAGTCATATCCCTTAAAAGACGGCACCGGAAGAAGGACCTTTCCCGGCTTAAGCGCATGCAGCGCAGCCATTAAAAGCTCAGAAGCGCCGTTCCCCAAAAGCACATTCTCTTCTGAAAGAGTAAACCTTTCCGCAATGGCAGCCCTGAGCCTCATGGATTCCGGATCCGGATAATACTCCAGCTTATCGAGGCTCTCGATAATACTGTTTTTAATTGTTTCCGGAACGCCTGCCGGATTGGTATTGACTGAAAAATCCAGCCTGACTTTATTCCTGTAACGGTCTCCGCCGTGTGACATTGATCATACTCTCCTGTTAATCATGAAAACCCGGGCTGCTGCTTTACGCCGCAGATCCTATATACTCGTTCATAAGGCCGCGCTCGCTGGCCGGACATTGTGCCAGACACTTTGTCCATATCCGGATTGGAACCGTCATCATCTTATCATAATGATCGCTGCTATGCAGAGCCCCGCAAGGCAGATGACAGCGCACCAGAATGATGCTGCCAGCATAAGCTTGTTTACTCTTTTTATATCTTCGTATTCCACCGGGCGTTTCGGATCACCGATGAACGGCTTTTTATGTACTTTTCCGAAATATACCGCATCTCCTGCCAGCTGTATTCCCAGCGCTCCGGCTGCAGTACTCTCGGTCTGCGCGGAATTCGGACTTGCATGTTTGCGTTTATCACGCCTGTGGATTCTGGCAGCTTCGGAAGCATTGAATTCTTTACCGAGGATCAGCGAGGAAAATATCATAAGATATGCGCTGAATCTCGATGGAATGAAATTCACGACGTCATCCAGTCTTGCCGCAGCTGTACCAAAATGCATGTACCTGTCGTTTTTATATCCGATCATGGAGTCCATCGTATTGATCGCCTTATAGATAAATCCCAGGACCGGTCCGCCGACAGCCGTGAAGAGCATAGGGGCAATAACCCCGTCCGAAGCGTTTTCCGCCACCGTTTCTATGGCAGCTTTGGCTATTCCTGTATCATCCAGAACATTTGTATCTCTTCCGACTATCATTGATACGGCATATCTGGCGCCTTCCACATCTCCTGCCGCCAGCTTTTTATATACGAGCATGCTCTCGTCATAAAGCGATCTTGCCGCAAGAATGTAATATGTAAGGATACTCTCCGCTATGATCCCTGCTGCCGGATGTAATTTATAACAGATAATAATTACCGCAGACGTAACAGCAAATACTATCGCAAGCACTATTACCACCGTCAGAAGTCCGGCGCGGAACTGCTGTCTGTCATCGCCCTTATTAAGTTTTTTATCAAGCATCCCGATAAGGTTTCCTATGAGCCTGATCGGGTGAGGCATGCTGTGCGGGTCGCCGATAAGCAGATCCAGAACATACCCTATGGCAAATGCCAGAATGTGATATATCATTATTTCACGCTTTCAATTTCTGCTTTTCCATTAACTACCCGGAAAACGATCTCATAACCGCAGCCGTTTTGGACGTGGAATGAAAAGTAATCCTCTCCGGTAAAGTAATTCATCAGCGCCATGATCGTTCCCGAATGAACTGCCGCAGCCGCGTTTTTAATATTCTCCTCAAGGCATTTCTCAAGGAACACGTCAAAGCCCTTTACGGTACGTTTAATAAAGGTTTTTCTGTCTTCGCCGCCGGGGAAAGCGATCACACCGCCGCTGTCTATCCATGCCTGATATTCGGGATCCCCATTCAGCTCTTCATAATTCTTCATCTCGAAGCTGCCGAAATCCATTTCTCTCCATTCATCAATGATTACCGGATCGATATCTCCGTAGATCTGCTTCGCGGTCTGAATACATCTTTTCATCGGGCTTGAGAAAACCATATCTGCTTTCAGCAGCTCGGGATATAGATTTTTAAGTTCCTCAATGCCGCTCTCGGAAAGTGCTTCATCAGTACATCCTATATATCTTCCCTCTTCATTGGCCGGAGTCTTTCCGTGACGGATCAGTTTAAGAATTATTTTATTTTCTGTCCCAGTCCGCATGTTACCCTTATCACCTCATCGGCAAGTTTAGCGATCTCGCACTGCAGTCTGCCGCAGCTGTCCCTGAAATCACGGTCTGCCTTATTATCCGGAACGATTCCGTTTCCGATCAGATCGCTTATTATGATCAGGTCAGGATCCTCCGCGACCGCTTTCTTTATAAGCGGAAGCGGATCCGTGCCTGCTTCAAACTGCTCCCTTGCCCAGACGTTAAGCTCCATTATATGCTTATCCGCGTCTTTGTAGTGCTCAAGCGCATATTCTCTTTTTCCCTGGGCGTATCCGCCAATTATGAATACCATATTTATACATACTCCGTTTTATACAGTTAAGAGCGAAGCCGCCCATGCGGCAACAGCCATGGCGATCTCGGATACTGTCACAAAAAAGCCTGCCGTATCGCCGGTGATCCCTCCGAATTCCTTAAGACTTTTGTATCTGTAATAGAGGAAAACGGCTAAGGCAGCCAGGACCATTAAAAGGCCGGCAAGGATGTTCATAATTATCATGAAAGCGGCTCCTGCGGCGGCTTCTATAAGCAGTACGATAAGCACGATGCTGCTTTTATCCTTCCCGGATGAGTCACTAAAGGTTCTGAGCATGCCGTCCTTTTTCGCGGGAGGAAAAACAATGACAGCTGTTCCGCTTAAGCTCCTTGACAGAAAAAAAGCTCCTGCAAAGGAAATTACGAGGCTTCTGTCCATTCCTGATATCGCAGCTGAAAAGATAAGTCCTGCAACGGCAAGCATGATCACTGAAAACGCCCCTATGTGCGGATCCTTAAGTATTTCCAGTTTTTCTTCTTTTGTCTTATAGGATCTCAGGGCATCCATCGTGTCCATGTATCCGTCGACATGGAAGCCTCCGGTCACCAGCAAAGGTATCGCAACGGCAATAAGGACATACGGAATATCGCCTATCGGAAGCCAGTCACAGATATTTTTCCAGAGCACAAGAAGCGCTCCGATAACTGCCCCTACCCACGGAAAGAATATAAGCTGGAAACGCATTTCTTTTTCGCTCCACTCAAAATGAGGGACCGGGATCTTTGAATAAATTGCAAAAGATATGCAAAGCGCCTTTAAAAAAGACATTTATGCCTCCCTGACTTTATCAGTTAAGCCTGACCGGTATTCCGGCGACCGATTCATATGCTTCGTCAGCCTTAGACGCAAGGAAATTATTGACCCGCGCCATGGCTCTAATATAACTTCTGGTGGTCTCGGAGTAATCCATTCCGTCTTCAAATATGTTTCCGGCCACCATCGCCATATCCTCAGTATTGTCGTACAGGTTCATTATACCGCTGCAGATCTTTTCTACGACGATGTCTTCGTCAATTATTTCATCTTCACGGAACATTTCATTAGCAACGAGATTTGAGACATCTTCCAGCAGGATGATCGATCTCTTTGGAAATCTTCCCAGACATTTTTCAATATCCCTCGGCTGTTCGACAGTTTCAAAGCCCTTACCCTCGCGAAGTTTAAGATGCCTTTTAACTATTTTTTCCTCGTCGCTGCCGTAAACCTGCATCGTAGCAAGATAATATACGGGGAGCTGTTTTTTTTCTTTAAGCTCCTTGATCCTTGCCTCGGCATAGGCGGATTTACCGCTTCCGCTTCCTCCTGTAACCAAGATCAGCATTTGTTTTCCTCGTCAAACCGTGTATAGGCTTCCATCTCAAGATCGTCAAAGGTCAGCTGCGATACATATAAAGTAAGGGCAGTGTCCAGAAGTCTGAACAGCATGACCGTGCCTGTACCCTCCCCAAGCGCCATATCGGCCGTGATGACCGGCTCCAGCGAAAGGGCTGACATTACTTTTCTTGCAGCGGGTTCCTTGCTCATATGAGAAGCAACAATATAATTCTCCACTTCAGGAAACAGACTGACAGCTGCAAGAGCGGAAACAGCGCTTATAACTCCGTCTATGGCTACAGGGATATGATAAAGCGCGCCGCCGATCATGACTCCGCACATGCCGGCAATATCAAACCCTCCGACCGATTCAAGTATCTCAAGAGCTCCTTTATTGTAAAGGTCATATCGTGAGATGGCCTCTTCTATCACTTTTTCTTTCTTGATAAGGCCTTCTTTTCCCAGACCCGAGCCCTTGCCGACCATATCCCTTGCATGACACTTAAGCAGGGATGCGGCAACTGCAGCGCTGGTCGTGGTATTCCCAATGCCCATCTCACCTGTACCCAGCATGCGGTAACCGTTTTCTTTGGCTTCCTTTACGGCCTCAATACCGGTCTCAAGCGCGGCCAGCAGTTCTTTGCGTGACATGGCAGGCCCTTTGGCGAAGTTCGCTGTACCTTTCGCGATCTTCGTTTGTTTTAGTCCAGGAACGATCTCATCAGTATTGATTCCGATATCATACGGGATCACATCCGTATTCGAAATGGCTGCCATCTTGCACACTGAAGAAGCGCGCCGTCCCATAGCCTTAGCTACAGCAAGAGTGACCTCCTGGCCGGACTGGCTTATCCCCTCTTCAACAATGCCATTGTCGGAACACATTACGATCACTGCGCGCTTTAAAATGTCGACATTCGCATCTCCAAGCATTGCTCCGATCCTGGCCGTCATTTCTTCGAATCTGCCAAGCGAATCCAGCGGTTTTGCGGCGTTGTCCCATCTTTCTTTTATTTTTCTGTAAATAGCTTTATCAGGCACATCCAGCTTAATTTCGCCGGACAACAGTTTTTCTATAATCATATTAATATCTTATTTCCCGGTTCATGGTTTGTGACAACTACACCCGGTCATCTGTTTCCGATCTCAAAACACAGGTGTTACAGCCCTTTATTCAGTATTCTTCTTTGATATGCGCTTCATTAAGCATACCATAGATCGCGTCCATATCCATATGCTTTCTGATCACATCAGCAAGTCTGTCATACTCCCTCTCTTTAAGCGCTGCATAATCGATAGCCGCTCCGCTGATATCCACGCCCTTCTTTCTTGCCAGTGTCTGCACGATCTCCGTGGCGATACTGCCCTTGTCAAAGATAGAATGAACGTAGGAGCCATATATGTTTCCATTATGGACGACGACCGGAAGATCAGATCTTCCTTCAGATACGGTATCACCCATATGGATCTCATAGCCTTCATATTCTTTTCCGGAGAGGCCTTCAAATATTCCGGTAAGAGGATTTATCTGCCCAGTTACTTGCTTTCTTGTCTTGGTGGCAAGAAGGGTCGTATCTACAGGAAGAAGCTCCATGCCGCGCATTTCACCGCCTTCTTCTGAATGATCTGGGTCTGAAATATTCATGCCGAGCATCTGGTATCCGCCGCAGATTCCGAAGACAGGTATCCGTGCTGAAAGCTTTTTAACTGCCGCCTCCATGCCGGAGGTACGCATCCATTTAAGATCGCCCATTGTATTTTTACTGCCGGGAAGCAAAATAAGGTCCGGCTCATGCAGCTTTGCAGGGTCGGTCACGTAGCGTACACCTACCCCTTCGATCTGCTCGAAAACGTTAAAATCCGTAAAATTAGATATTCTCGGGTATCTTATTACAGCCAGATCGATGAGCCCTTCTTCTTTATTCTCAAAGCGCTCCGTCAGGCTGTCTTCGTCCTCAAGCTGAAGTACGGTATACGGAATGATCCCTACGACCGGCACCTTTCCTTTTTCCTCAAGCATTTCAACGCCTGAATCGAGCAGGGTCACGTCTCCCCTGAATTTATTTATTACAAGGCCTTTTACATGCGATCGTTCGTCATCTTCAAGAAGTATCAGCGTTCCGATAAGCTGGGCGAATACACCTCCCCTGTCTATATCTCCGACAAGAAGGACGGGTGCGTCGACGAGCTTCGCAAGGCCCATATTTACAAAATCATCTTTCTTCAGATTTATCTCAGCGGGACTGCCTGCGCCTTCAATGACGATGATATCCGCCATCGTCTCAAGCTTTTTAAAGGCTTTGATCACTCCCGGAATTAACTCTTTTTTATATGCGTAATAATCCCTGGCATTCATATTTCCAAGGACTTCGCCGTTTACGATGACCTGTGAACCGGTATCGTTTGTCGGCTTTAAAAGTACAGGATTCATGCACACATCGGGTTTGATCCCGGCTGCTTCGGCCTGCATGACCTGAGCGCGCCCCATTTCCAGTCCATCCTCAGTGATGAATGAATTAAGGGCCATATTCTGTGATTTGAACGGAGCTACCCTGTAGCCATCCTGCTTAAACACACGGCAAAGGCCGGCTGCTAAAAGGCTCTTGCCCGCATTGGACATCGTGCCCTGGACCATGATCACCTTAGACATCTTTTCACTCCGTTTCCTTTACTATTATCAATGTATAATATCCGGCTTCAATGTCATCACCCGGATCTTTATATATTCTCTCGTTTTCCATGCCGACATTTTCCAGCACGCAGATATGCTGACCGCTCTGTTTTGCTTCAGCAAGCACCTCTTTGAATTTGCTTCCTGCTTTCATAAATACCTTCGTACCTGAAAGATGCAGGGCTTCGGTTACTCCATATGAAGACGGTATAACATGGAGTTCCTCATTTTTTTCGACCAGTGAATCGTTAAGTTTTGCCGCGGCTGCGCAAAATGAAGGCACTCCCGGTACTATCTCCGTATCGTATCCGTCCGCAGCGACAAGTTTATGGACATACATATATGTGGCATACAAAGTCGTATCGCCAAGGGTTGGAAATACAGCAGTCTTCCCCTTATTCAGATACTCTTCTATTTTTGCAGCACCAGCTTTGTGGTTTTCCGCCAGGATCTTCCTGTCCTTTGTCATCGGAAAAGGTATTCCGACAAGCTCTTTTTTGCTGATATCAACAGCCCCGGTTACGATCTTATATGCGACCGTATCTTCCGGTGTGCTGCCGGGGAAAAAGATAACGTCGGCCTCCTCAAGAAGTCTTTTTGCTTTAAGAGTGATCAGTTCCGGGTCGCCGGGGCCGATGCCCAGACCATATAGCTTTCCGCTCATATTTCATGTCCGCCTTGATATACAAATATTAGTGTTTCTATCTTTGTCGGTGCCCCGACAGTAAAAAGAGTATAACACAGAAAAAGATTCAAGTATACAGAAGTCAGGACAGACATATAGTCTGCCCTGACAAGTTAATATTTTATGACGCTTGTTAACGTCCCAAGAGCTTATTACTCTGCCGGTTCAACGTTTGTAACGCTGACCTTATGGTCATACCACACGCCCTTTGTTCCGATGATGGCAAGATCGAAATCAGTATCAAGAGCTTCTACCGGAATATCGAATGCATTGACAGTCTCTGTAAGGCCGTCGCTGTATGTAACTTCC
>CADBMM010000090.1 GCA_902795795.1 uncultured Lachnospiraceae bacterium
ATTGGCGCGATTATGTCCACTGTGGCCAGATACGACAGTATTTTTAAGCCGGCCGGCTGGAAGGCATATGTGGCAGGCGGCCGTCTGGGAAAATATCCGCGGGAAATGCTTGATAAATATCTCAACATCCCGCTACTACCCGCAGATGCTTCGGAGGAAAACACCTTGTTTGTTGACCTGATTCTAATGTCCAGGCTGGGTGTGACATATAATGGAATTCATGCGAACTCGGTTCCGGGCATCGAATGGTTTAAGGAAAAACTCCTGAAGGAAATGGACGAATATGCCGAAGCGGTGATCGAAGATAAGAAAATGCTGGGCGTTTACATCCGCGGAACGGACTACATTACAACCAACAAACCGGGTCTCGGAAAACATGCTTCAGTTTCTGAGGTCATTCCTGTGATCCATGAATGGATGGCGGCCGATCACTTTGACGGGATCTTTCTGGCAACAGAGGACGAAGATATCCTCCGGAAAATGCGGGAGGAATTTGGCAGCCTGGTAAGAGTCGTTGCGCAGGAGCGATTCCGCGTTGATGAATTTAAAACCGTCAGGCTGATTGGCGAACTTGAGGATCTCAAGTATAAGCCTGAGGAAAAAGAAGAGCATATCGAGGATATGACGGTAAATTACTTCTACGCCATGTACATGCTGGCAAAATGCGACAGCTTTATCTGCTCCGGCGAAAGCAATGGCATAGACCTGGTCAACTGCTTCAATCGGGGGCAGTTTAGGTACCAGGTACCGTTACAAAACTATTAAAAGCTGTCATAGATTCTTAAAGGTACCTGGTACCCTATACTTGGGAGAGATGACACTTGAACTGTTCAAATTTGAAACCTGTCCGTTCTGCAGAAAAGTGATGTCATATATTGAGGAGAGCGGCAGAACTGATGTGGTTTATTATGATGCGAAGACGGATGAGGCCGCGGCGGAGCGGCTGATTAGAATCGGCGGGAAGTATCAGGTTCCGTGTCTGTTTATTGACGGGGAGCCGCTGTATGAGAGCGCGGATATTATCAAATGGCTGGAGGAGCATCCCTCCGTTGAGAAGTGAAATGTTCGTTCTGATCTCTGAATGACCGCTTTATTATTTCGGTGTTTGACACTGTTGCAAGAGAAGCATCCTGGAGAAATCCAGGGTGTTTTTACGTCACGGAGCATATTTATTCGTCCGGATAAAACAAAAAGCAACTGATATTTTACTGGAATACAAATGTCGACGCAGGCTTGCAACCTCTAATATGGAAAATTAATATTCGTATGGCGATTATTATCGAAAAACTGATGAAAGTGTGTATGATGAAGATGCCTGTGGAACTTTATGTTAAAATAGAATTGCTGCAGAAGCATATCAGCAATGCTCAGTCAGAGGACTATGAACAGACAATAAATGGAAAGTAACGTACCGTTCTATTGAGGAAATGCATTTCATGAAAACACATCTTGGATTAGATAACAAGACCATCCTGGTCACGGGCTCCCCGGGCTTCATCGGGGCCAACCTCGTGACCCGGCTTCTCAAGGAAATGACCTCCGGCACCGTGGTGTCCCTGGACAACATGAATGATTATTACGAAGTCAGCCTCAAGGAGTGGCGTCTCGCACAGATTGAAAAGGCGGCGGAGGCCGCTCCGGTCAGGCATGTCTTCGTGAAGGGCTCCATCGCCGACAAGGCGCTGGTCGATTCTCTTTTCGCGGAATATCATTTCGACATCGTGGTTAACCTGGCTGCCCAGGCGGGGGTGCGTTACTCCATCGACCATCCGGATGTTTATATTGAGAGTAACCTGATCGGTTTTTATAATATTCTGGAGGCCTGCCGCCACAATCCGGTGGAGCACCTGGTCTATGCGTCTTCTTCGTCCGTGTACGGCGGAAACAAGAAGGTGCCTTTCAGCACCGATGACAAGGTGGACAACCCTGTCAGTCTCTACGCTGCGACCAAGAAGTCGAATGAGCTGCTCGCGCATGCCTACAGCAAGCTCTACGATATTCCGTCGACCGGCCTTCGCTTTTTCACGGTGTACGGTCCGGCCGGGCGCCCGGATATGTTTTATTTCTCGGCGACAAAAAGACTGGCGGCGGGGCAGCAGATCCAGATCTTCAATTACGGTGATATGAAGCGGGATTTCACGTATATTGATGATATCGTGGAAGGAATTGTCCGTGTAATGCAGGGCGCGCCGGCGAGAGCGGCCGGCGCAGACGGTCTGCCGATTTCGCCTTATGCGGTGTATAATATAGGAGGCGGCCAGCCGGAAAATCTGCTGGATTATATCAGCACGCTGCAGGAAGAGCTGGTGAGAG
>CADBMM010000091.1 GCA_902795795.1 uncultured Lachnospiraceae bacterium
CCAAGAAAGCTTAAGATCGAAGGAATAAATGCTCCGGGAGTCATTCAGGCGATCGATTATCTCCGCGGAAGAGAAAAAGCAGGAGACAAAGTTGTGATAATCGGAGGAGGCCTGACAGGAGTCGAGATCGCTTATCAGCTTGCGCTTCAGGGAAAGACTCCGGTAATCGTGGAAATGCTTCCTGATATTCTTCAGGTTCCCGGACTTTGCGCAGCGAATTCGAACATGCTAAGGGAGATCATACGCTATTATAATATTGAGGTCCATACGAATTCCGCTCTGGATTCGATCCTGGAAAAAGACGGACTGAATGTTGTGATAAAATCGCCCGAAGGTGAGAAAACGATCGCGGCGGATTCCGTTATCCTTTCTGTAGGATATATCCCGGAAGCAGGTCTTGCGGAGCGGTTAAGAGAGCAAGGGCTGCAGAATGTTTCCGTTATCGGCGATGCTAAAAAGGTCGGAAACCTTATGAGCGCTGTTTACAGTGCATATGAAGCAGCTTACAAGAGCTGATCAGAAAGATAAAGTAATACCAAATAATAAAAAAAGAAGGTATAGAGCATGATAAACACGAAGCACAGAATAGAATTCGATCCTGACAAATGTGTCGGATGCCAGATCTGTTACAAGTCCTGCTTTGTAGATGTTATACGTTGGGACCCGGATGCGAAAAAACCGGTTTTCAAGTATGTTGAGGATTGCGAGCATTGTTTCCTCTGTATGGCATTGTGCAAAAAGGAAGCGATCACGGTAATTCCGGACTTTTCAAGTGAACATATGCATCAGTCGTTTGAGGAATACAGGTAGGAAGGAGGAAGGTTATGAATACTGTTTACTGCGATGTGCTTATACTTGGAGGCGGTATCGGAGGCCTTTCCTGCGCAACTTCCATAAAGGAACACAATCCCGATGCCGATGTTCTTGTTGTTGAAAAAAACTTTGCAGGCTATGCCGGAAAGGCAAACCGCGGAGGCGGCGTGCTTCAGTATTTTCCGGACCGTGTGGATCCCTGGGGATTCGCGGTGTTCCATACAAAGAATATTGGAGCTGATTTTACCGATCAGCCTTTAATGGCCCGTTATGTTGAACAAAACAGTGCAATGCTGGAAAAACTGGATTCCTGGGGCGTGAATATTCCCCGGAATGAGGACGGTTCCTTAAATATCTGGCCTACCGGCCCGATGACTGCAATGACCTGTGTAGACCTGGATATCACCATAAAAGTCCGCCGTACGGCAGAGAAAAAAGGCGTACGTTTCATGGACAAGACCGTAATGGCCGACCTTCTGGGTGATGCGAGCGGCGTTAAGGGAGCAGTGGTATTCTCCGTTCTTGACGGTACGATGACAGCTATCAGCGCAAAAAAAGTCGTTCTTGCGACAGGCAGCCAGGACTACCGCCTCGCGTCCATGTGGGGCTCTGCCCGTGGAGACGGCATTGCGGCCGCATACAGGATCGGCGCTGAGCTGCGTAACACTGAATTCGGAAACTTCGCCCAGCTTATGTTAAAGCGTAGTCATAATGAAGTCGTTTTCGGTGAAAACTATATGTATAACGCCAAAGGCGAACACATTACAAACAATTTCCAGCAGCACAGGGAGACGGATATCTCCAGCAAAGCCATTCGCGAATGGTATGTGCAGATGATAAACGGAAACGGTCCGGTCCATCTTGATTTCGGAGAGGAAAAGGCCGGAGATGAGGCCATGGACCGTCAGTGGTACAGACCCTATGGCAAAAAATTTCGTGATCTGAATACGGCCGCGGGCAAAAAGGTGGATACGGATACAGAAGTCGCTCCGCTTTTTGTCGGCGAGCAAAGCCCGATCAAAGTCAACCATAATATGAAAACAACGGTAGAAGGTCTGTATGCGATCGGAGACTGCAGCTACTGCGGTTCAGGTATCGCCGGTGCAGTACCGGCGCCTCCGGGACGAAACCGCGGATCCGGCATTCTGTTTGCAGTGTTCTCAGCTCTTGAATGTGCCGAGGAGATCGGAAATGCCGACCTTTCGGGAGAATGTCCGGAGCTTTGCGAAAAGCAGATAGAAGCAGCGGCGAAACGCATTACCGCCCCGATGGAGAAAAAAGAGGGAATACGTCCGGAAGATGTAATCGAACTCATACAGAAAGCCATGGGCCCGGCCGAGCAGTCCGTTTACATGAAAGAGGACAGGATCGCCAAAGCCATGGAATATGTCATGAAAGCTAAAGAGCTGCTTCCGGAAATGCGTGCTAAGGATCTTCATGAAAGCATGAAATGCCTGGAAGCGGAAGCAATGGTCTTATCTGCCGAAATGCATTTCCGTGCCAGCGATATGAGAAAAGAGTCCCGCGGGTGGTTCCTTCGCGAGGATTATCCGGAGCAGGATAACGTTAACTGGCATAAATATATCGTAGTAAAAAATGTTAACGGCGAAATGACCCTTACTACGGAGCCTGTCGATACTACCGGATGGATCTATACACCGGAACATCTTGTAGCTGTCAGCGACGAAGTGAAGAACGGACCGCTTTATAAGTATTATCAGATGGATATGAAAGCGCCGGATCCTTCAAGATTTGCTGTTCTTGCCGCACCGGCAGATCCTGCAAAAGCACAGACGCCGTTTGAACTGAACAGGCTGTTCGATCCGGGATATATGGATATGGAGTGCGGCTACTGCCAGCTTCCGGACGGCGGCGCGATGCTTGCCAACATTACCGATATGCCGGATGTAACACCGGAGATGTTCGATTTCTGGTTTGCATGGCATGGTCTTGCCGACGGGCGGTATACGATCTGGGATCGTGAGGATCATTATTATGCGATCAGCCGTGAGAAGGAGAAAGGAAATGACAGGTCCTTAAGCCTTAAGGAGAGATACTGGGATACGACTCACGATGTCTTTGAAGACTGCGGCCTCGGACCAGAGCGGATCATCATCAATTTCCGCAATCCTGTGGATATAGGTTTCGACCCTGAAAAGCTTAAGGATTTCAAAGGAACGATCGTCTGTGCCGGAAACGAAGAATCGCCCACGATCATGTGCCACTTCCTGCGTCCGAAAGAAGATGGGAAGGGTTATGAGCTCAGGAGCCGTTTCTGGTTCGGATATCACGTGGTGAACGGAAAAGTCGAGCAGCATCCGATGATGAAGGCGATGGGACAGTTCCCGCTGATGCCGGTAATGGCGCTGCTTGCACATAACATCAAGGAGTTTACGAATCTGGCTGATAAGCTTCCGGCTATATATGCGGAGTTCGCGAAAGACTTCATTTGATTATTAATTCTCGATAATATAAATAAAACCACCTGGAATGGCAAGTTAATGTTCCAGGTGGTTTTTGGCGTTTTCAAATCTTACGACGTTCGGCAGATATATTCTGACGCTCACCGGCTCGCATCCTCCTCAGCTAAACTGGAAGTCTCACTAAGGCCGTTGGTCGTTCGATGTAAGCGTATCTCTCGACCACGGCCTAAGTTCGACTAACCGTTTATCTTCGGACTCGCTTCCGCAGGCTCACTTACAGAATATATCGGCCGGACGTTTGGTTTTGAAAGCTATATTGTCAGTCAATTTTGATTCTTCACGCATTCATGTCCCATGTAGCAGGGGAGAAGTGTAAGCTGCATATCTCCGATATAAGTCTTAGGATAGTCCATAAGTGTTTCCGGGCAGGGGAAGGGATAGTTCATAGCCTTTAATACATCTCCGATCATCGTTCCGGTGCCGTGCATTTCGTCTGCGTGAAGAAGCAGGTAGACCATTCCGGCACCTGCAGCCTCGGCGGGAATAAGGCCCGGGAAGCCAGGCATGCGCATTGCCTTCATCTCTTCCGTGATCTCCTTCTGTGAAGCCGGATTGATCGCTCCGACGCCTGCGGGAGCGAGACAGAAAACATTGACGCCGCTGCCTTTGATCTCGTTGGCAAGACTCATCATTGCGCTTGTGGCAGCAGCCTTTGATGCAGTATATATGCTTCCACCAAGCATTCCGGGAATGTAATGGAACTGTGTGGTAGAAAAGCTTACAGCGCCGTGATGACGCTCAACCATATCCGGAACAAAAGCATTTACCGCCAGCATCACGGCGCGTGCGGAGGTATAGTATGCCCGGTCAAGCTCTTCGATCGGAGAGCCGAGGATCGGTCCGTTCAGGGAGAGGTCCATGGCGTTATTCAAAAGGATATCCACTTTTCCGAAGGCGGAGACGGCGGCTTCTTTCAGTGCAGCCACATCATCGGCATCTCCGACATCGCATTTTACAAAAATGGCCGTACCATCGCCGCAGTCGGCATTTATAGTATCAACAACAGCCTGTCCGCGTGCCTCGCTGCGTCCGACAACTACGACTTTTGCTCCTGCCCATGCCAGAGCCTGAGCATAACCCTTGCCTACATTGCTTGTAGCGCCGGTCACTACGGCGACCTCGCCGGATAAGCAGCCCGGCTTCAGACCGGTATATGAAAGATCAAACATAAATAAGCGCCTCCTTCACTTCAATTATTACTATGAAAGAGTATAAACGATATTTACATAGTTGTCCATTATGCGTAATATAAAAAGGTTCTGTTTAAGACGCGGCAGCATCACGGAGAGGTCGAAAACTTGACTTAGATTAAGAATAAAAGTATACTCAGTCAACAATGGGTATTTGATCAATTTTTGCATAAAAATGATCCGTCAAAGTGCTTAAAGACGTGCCGGAAAAGCGGACCATATCGCAAAATGATATTCATGTAATACGGAGAATATATATGACTACTCTGAAATCCCGTGAAGAAACAAAAAAACGTTTAGGCTTCGGAATGTTCCTCGTAGCCATCGGTATAGTTTACGGAGATATCGGTACTTCACCGATGTACGTAATGAAATCGATCATCGAGGGCAATGGCGGACTTGCAAATGTAAATGAAGAGTTTATTATAGGTTCACTGTCACTTACGATATGGACGATAACACTGCTTACGACAGTTAAGCATGTCCTTATAGCGCTTCGTGCTGATAACCATGGCGAAGGTGGAATCTTCTCACTATACAGCCTTGTCAGAAAGTGCGGAAAATGGCTGATCATACCGACCATGATCGGCGGCTGTACGATGCTTGCGGACGGCGTGCTTACTCCGGCGGTCACTGTGACGACGGCGGTTGAAGGCTTGCGAAGCATAGATTTCTTTAATACGCTGCTCGGTCCGGGACAGGTATTCGTCATTATTATAGCTATCGTTATAATCAGTGCCCTTTTCCTGATACAAAAGAGCGGAACGAGCCGGATAGGAAAGATATTCGGTCCGGTCATGATGATATGGTTCATTTTCCTTGGGATCACCGGGATATGGCTGGCTATGGGTGACCTCTCTGTACTTCGGGCATTCAATCCGGTATATGCCGTAAAAGTGCTTTTGAGTCCGTATAATAAATCAGGATTTCTCATTCTGGGCAGCGTATTCCTTTGCACCACCGGTGCGGAAGCCCTGTATACCGATATGGGCCATGTAGGAAAAGAAAACATCTATATCAGCTGGCCGTTTGTAAAGATCTGCCTGATCCTCAACTATATCGGACAGAGCGCATGGATCATACAGAACTTTAATAACAGGGAACTTCAGGGAGTGCCGGAGATAAATCCGTTTTATATGATGCTTCCAGAAGGCCTGCGCCCTGTGGCGATCATACTGAGTGCGCTCGCGGCGATAATAGCCAGCCAGGCGCTTATCAGCGGAAGTTATACCCTTGTGCATGAGGCCGCCAGCCTTGACCTTATGCCGCATATGCAGATACATTATCCCTCTGACACTAAGGGGCAGCTTTATATACCGCTTGTGAATAACGTGCTCTGGATCTGCTGTATTCTGGTAGTTCTTTATTTCAGAAGCGGAGCGCGTATGGAAAATGCCTATGGTCTGGCAATAACCATAAGCATGCTGATGATGACGGTGCTGTTTACGGTATACATCGGAGTGCTGCATAAAAAGAGGATCGCAGCCGTTTTATTTGCGGTTGTATTCGGCGCGATAGAGGCTGTATTCTTTATTTCAAGCCTTGGAAAATTTACAAGAGGCGGATACGTAGCCTTAATAATCTCTGCACTTCTGTTTTATGTCATGCTTTGCTGGTACAGAGGGACAATGCTTGAAAACAGACAGAGCGTCAAACTGGATATAAGAAGACATGTATCCGGGATCAAGGCGCTGAAGGAAGATAAGGAAATTCCGCTTTTCAGCAATAACCTTGTATATCTTCTGAAGCCCGGCGAACCATACATGATCGACCGTGATGTGCTTTATTCCATACTCGATAAGGATGCCAAACGCGCTGATGCGTATTGGCTCGTTAGCGTTAAGACGATGGAAGATCCTTTTGTGATGGAGTACAGCGTAGATACTTTCGGTACGGACTTTATCTTCAGGGTGCAGCTTTATTTAGGGTATAAGGTCAACCAGAGAGTAAATATTTACTTAAGACAGGTCGTAGAAGATCTGATAAAAAGCGGAGAGATGCCGCTGCAGCAGAAAAAGCATTCCATATACGGACCTTCTAATGTAGGAGGCTTCAAGTTCTTAATGATAAGGAAGCTCATTCCGCAGGAAGGAGATATCTCCGATGCTGATGGATTGTTTATCAGATCAAAGTATTTCATAAGACGTATTATCGGAAGTCCCGTCAAATGGTATGGTCTGGAAACATCTAATTTGAAAGTGGAATATGTTCCGCTTTTCCTTCCGACAAGAAAAGAGAACAACAGGCTTAACAGAGTCTGAAAACGGAAACGGTTTTATTAAGCGTCCGGAATATCTTTTAAAGCAAGAGCTCTTTCGGATCTTCCGGTCGCTGTCATTGTATAGATCCATCGTCCGTGATTGCACTTTATATAGGCCGGAATGCATTTGAACAGCTGGTCAAGGTTCAGACACCAGACAACTACGTTCGGGGATGCGTGGAATACAAAAGCCATGATCAGCGAGAGCGGGATAACAAGTCCCCATATACCTATCAGGTCGACGGCGAGAGTATACTTTGTATCTCCGCCACCTTTTATTATGCCGAAATTCGTCGGCATCTGGTAAGACATTCCGAGGATGATAACATACAGGATGCGCAGGAACGAACGCGCATAACTGCGGCTTTCGTCAGAGAAGCTGTAAAGCGAGAGCACAGGCTCTGTCAGCGCGAAGAGTACAACGGCGCTGATAACTCCGATGAAAACGAAAAGTATCTGCAGGTATCTGGTTTGCAGTTTGACTTTTTTCAGATCACCTTCTCCGATAGCCTTGCCGATGAGGACGTTAGTCGCTGCGGCAGAGCCCTGAGCCATGGTCTTAACTATCATAAAGAGGTTCGAGGCCATGCTGTTCGCGGCAAGGGCACTCTTTGAAAGGTTGCCAAGGATAGCAGTTTGTATCGCGGTATTTGCGCCCCACATCGCGGCTGCGAGGAAGGTCGGTATAGCGACCTTCAGATACCCCTTGAACATGACTTTGTCGAAGAAAAGGAAATCTCTTATATTTATCCGGATCTTTGTATCTATCCTGAAAACAAATATAAGTAAGATTACAAACTCAACGATCCTTGCTGCAAGTGTTCCGATGGCAGCTCCTTCAACGCCCATGCGCGGAGCACCGAAATTACCGAAGATCAGTACATAGTTTATGCCGCAGTTGATTATCAGCGTGGAAACTGAAAGATAGAAAGCGATCTTAACGGTCTCGACGCTTCTGAGCATTACGAGCAGCATCTGCGTGGTGCAGAAGAACGGATAGGTAAAGCGTACAATATTCAGATATTTCATTCCCTCGGCGACGATCTCGGCGTCTGGACTGAAGAGTCCGATGATCTGCGCAGGGAAAATGGATACTGCGGCAAATAAGATGATCATTATGACCAGACCGCATCTCATGGCAATGCTGGAGATCTTTTTTATGGAAGAAATATCCTTCTGACCCCAGAACTGTGCGCCGAATATGATACAGCCGTCGCCGATACCACCGAGCATACACTGATAGAAGAACTGGATCTGGTTTATGGCCGTAACGCCGGAAAGAGATGCTTCACCATATTGACCCAGCATCATATTATCTGCCAGATTGACTCCAAGGGAGATCACGTTCTGCAGAACTATCGGCATACATAAAAATAAAAATGTTTTTAGGAAAGAATGGTTTTTCATTGCGATCTTATATAAATGGCGCTTTTTAGCTTGAATATCGAGGCGTGAGTGATAAATAACAAAGGAGGGTCGATTTACTCAACCCTCCTCTTACTTTACATTCGTTCTGCGATCGCGTCAATAAATTCTTCTGTTGTGGCCACAGTTATCGGTTTGTCCATCTCGGCAAGTCTTGCCAGGTCGCCTGTCATGATGCCGGCGTAGAGTGTATCGAAAACTGCTTTTTCGAGCCTGTCTGAGAATTCACCCAGGGCAGGAATGTTATCCAGCTCGCCGCGTTTCCTCAAAGCACCGCTCCAGGCAAATATGGTAGCCACTGGATTCGTGCTGGTTGTCTCGCCATTCAGATGCTTGTAATAGTGCTTCGTTACCGTACCGTGGGCCGCTTCGTATTCGTATTCGCCGTTCGGCGTCACGAGCACACTGGTCATCATGGCAAGCGAACCGAAAGCTGTGGAGATCATATCGCTCATGACATCGCCGTCATAGTTTTTGCAGGCCCAGATATAGCCGCCTTCCGAGCGGATAGTCCTTGCGATGGCGTCATCTATGAGAGTATAGAAATAGGTAATGCCGAGCTCTTCGAACTTATCCTTATAGTTTTTGAATTCCTCTTCAAAGATAGCCTTGAATTCGCCGTCGTAGACCTTTGAAATGGTATCTTTTGAGGAGAACCAGAGGTCCTGTTTAAGATCGATGGCATACTGGAAGCAGGCCTTTGCGAAATTCCGGATGCTGCCTTCAAGGTTGTGCTGGCCGAGCCATACGGCGCGGTCATTGACCTTGGCAACGCTGACCGTAACTTCCAGACCGCTTTCTCCTTTAAATGTGAGAAAGCATTCGCCCGGCTCATCGGTCTCAAGATCGACTGCTTTGTAAACATCTCCGTAGGCATGGCGGGCAATGGTTATGGGCTTTTTCCAGCTGCGTACAGATGGCTTTACAAAATCTACGGTTATAGGCGTGCGGAAGACTGTTCCGCCCATTATGGAGCGGATGGTGCCGTTAGGAGATTTCCATTGCTCAGTAAGCTCAGGATATTCTTCCATGCGCTGTTTGTTTGGAGTAATGGTAGCGCATTTTACTGCGACACCGTATTTAAGGGCTGCGTTTGCCGAATCGATGGTGACCTGGTCTTTCGTGGCGTTCCTGTTGAGAAGACCGAGGTCGTAATACTCAGTCTTGAGGTCTACGTAGGGCAGGATGAGTTTGTCCTTCACAAGCTGCCAGATTATCCTTGTCATTTCGTCCCCGTCCATCTCGACGAGGGGAGTGGTCATTTTGATTTTTTCCATTTCCGTATCTCCGGTGTATGTTTTTTTGTTACTTGTTCAGGCTGGCGTAGTAGTTGATAAGGCAGCCCTTTGTGAGGATCTGTTTTTCTTCGTCGGTAAGCCCTCCGCAGTTCAATGTGATCTCGTGAGTACCGTCAGAAGAAATAACGATGCCTTTGAAGGTCTCGATCCCGTTTAGTATATTTTCTCTGACATTCGGGATATATACCCAGTCTCCGGGCTGATAATCGAACGGCGTATCTTTGCTGATAGTGAACGGAACGATGCCCCAGTTTATGCAGTTGGAACGGTAACGTTTCGTAGCATATTCATAGCAGATGTTCGCAAATCCTCCGAGCACCTTCTGGCAGGAAGCGGCCTGTTCTCTTGCAGAGCCGTCGCCGGGACGGTGGGAGAATACGCAGCTTCCGAAGGAGGTCTTAGCGGGATCTCCGCCGCAGCTCGTGAGCTTGTTCATAACGTCTGCCGGAAGCTCTCCTTTGGCGTTTGCCGCTTCAACAGCCCTTGCTTCCTTGCTTCGGCCTACATAATCCGGTACACGTCTTGAAAGCGCGAGATCGGAAAGCCTTATCGGATTTGAACGGTAACTGGATGATTCACCGGAAGGAATAAGCTCGTCGGTAGTGGTGACATCATCATGGATAACTGCGCAAAGCTGTACCATGAGATCGTCTTTCATTGCCGGCATTTCGGGCCAGTCGGTGATATTCGGACCGAGGACAAGCTCTGCCGAGGGGTCTGCCTTGCCGAATCCGAAATAGCAGCGTTTCTGATAGATGTCATCCGTATATTTGTAATCGTGTTCAGTGACCGTATAATCTATATCGGTAGCAGCAGTAAGAACGCCGCCGTTGGCTGCTGTAGCAGCTATCGATCTGGCGTCCATGAGGGCAACAGCGCTTATCTGACCTTCCGCCGGTTTGGAACCTTCGCGGTTTGCGAAGTTCCTGGTGGCGTGGCGGATCGAAAATGCGTTATGAGCAGGTGTATCTCCCGCACCGAAGCAGGGACCGCAGAAACAGGGTTTCATTACCGCGCCCGCTTCAAGCAGCTCAGAGGCGATACCATCATTCATGAGCGCCAGATTTATCGGAGTGGAAGATGGGTAGACCGAAAGATCGAAGAAGCCGTTGCCGATGGATTTTCCCTTAAGTATATCGGCTGCTTCCGCAATGTTCTCGTACATTCCACCTGCACAGCCCACTATTACACCCTGGTCGCAGTGGATATTGCCATTTTCATCAATTGTATGGCAAAGATCCATGGTGACCTTTCCCGAAAGGGATTTATTGCAGTCGGCCTCGATCTCCTTGAAGATACGCTCCGGTTCGGCCTGAAGTTCATGGATCGTTACCGCCTTTGAAGGATGGAAGGGCAGTGCGATCATTGATTCCATTTCATCTAAATTAACTTTTATGAAGCGGTCATAATATGCGCCGTCTTCTATATCAAGCTTAGCGTAATCCTGAGGCCTTTGTATGTTCTCGTAATATGCCTTTACCTTTTCGTCCGTGATCCAGATGGATGAAAGACAGCTGGTCTCTGTCGTCATTACATCTATGCCGATACGGAAATCCATGCTAAGATCTGCGACTCCGGGGCCGGCAAATTCAAGTACTTTGTTTTTTACAAAACCGTCCGGGAAGGTCTCTGCAACAAGCTTTATGGCAACATCGTGAGGACCGATACCGTGAGGGACCTTTCCTTCAAGCCATACAAGGACTACTTCAGGTTCTTCAACATCCCAGGTGTTCTTAAGAAGCTGCTTTACCAGCTCGCCGCCGCCTTCGCCGACAGCCATGGTGCCGTAGCAGCCGTAACGGGTGTGGGAATCGGAACCGAGGATCATTTTTCCGCAGCCAGCCAGTTTTTCCCTGGCGAACTGGTGGATGACTGCCTGGTTCGGAGGAACATATATACCGCCGTATTTTCTGGCGGCGGAAAGCCCGAAGACATGATCGTCTTCGTTTATCGTCCCGCCAACAGCGCAAAGACTGTTATGACAGTTCGTGAGAGCGTAGGGCAGAGGGAATTCCTTCATGCCTGAAGCTCGTGCTGTCTGAATGATATTAACAAATGTTATATCATGCGAGATCATAGCGTCATAGGTGATCCGCATTTTGCTGTCTTTTATATCAGTATGATCATGGGCCCTTAAGATCTTATAGGCGATCGTTTTCTCGCGTCCGCATTTATCAGCTGCTGAAGCAGGGATGGGTGTACCGCTTTTTATGATGACCGGTGATCCCGATCTTTCCATCATAGCCATATTTAATTGTCTCCTCCGTTTTCGGCATGTTTTGTTATTGCCAGGATCTTTTCAAGATGAGCCTGGGCGTTTGTGACATGAGTTGTCATAGCTGCCTTTGCGCCTTCTTCATCGTGGGCGGCTATGGCGTCAAGAATAGCCTTGTGCTCCTTGACGGATTCCTGCGCCCTTGAGCTGTCCTGGATGGATGCGGTACGGTATTTCATGGTCTTCCTGTGAAGCAGGGTCAGCGTATCGTAAAGTACGACGCTGCCGCTGTAGCGGAAGATCTTCTGATGGAAATCACTGTCATAGGAGCGGATCTTCGGGCGGTTTTCCTTTTCAAGGTAATGAGCCTGAAGTTCATAGGTATCAGTAAGGTCTGCAAGCTGCTCGTCCGTTATATTCTTAGCGCAGGCAGCAGCAGCGATTCCTTCGATCTCTCTGCGGATCGTGAAAATATATTCCGCGTCTTCGGGGGTAATGCCAAGGACAGTCATGCCTTTGGGGCCGTCTTCTATAAGATGTTCCTGCTCGAGGCGGCGAAGAGCCTCTCTTATGGGAGTGCGGCTGACGCCAAGTTCTTCAGAGAGTTTGGCTTCTGTAAGTATATCAAAACGCTCATACTGGCCGGTCAGGATGTCGTTTTCAAGCCGTTCAAATATCTGATCCGCAAGGGATGAAGATTTAGTTGTTATCATCTGTTATTTCCTCCTTATACCGGTTTGTATTTTCCGTTTGAAAGCTCTGATATCTTGGCTTCCAGTTCCTGTGTGCTGAGCGTAGTTACGCGGCCGCCGGCATATTCATTATCTATCCATATCTTAAGCTTCATTACCAGATCATCATGCTTGCCGATCATAGCATCGCCTTCCAGATTGTAATTGTCGTTGACCCAGTAAGCGATTCCGGCAAGACCGGAGTTCTTTCCAAGAAGCACGGACGGTTTCTTGTTAAGCAGTTTTTTCGTATCGAAAATGTTGTAGATCTCTTCGTCTTTCATAAGACCGTCGGCGTGGATGCCGGCTCTCGTAACATTGAAGCTGCGGCCTACGAAAGGTGTCATCGGCGGGATCTGATAGCCGATCTCGTTTACGAAGTATTCGGCAATATCGGTGATGGCAGTAGGATCCATGCCGTCCAGAGAGCCGCGAAGAGATGCGTATTCAAATACCATTGCCTCAAGAGGCACATTTCCGGAACGCTCGCCTATGCCGAGAAGAGAGCAGTTGACACCGCTTGCTCCGTACAGCCATGCGGTGCTGGCATTTGATACAGCCTTGTAGAAATCGTTGTGGCCGTGCCATTCAAGCAATTCGCTTGGAACGTCGGAGTAGTGCTGTAAGCCGTATACTATGCCCGGAACACTTCGAGGGATAGCTACCTCGGAATACGGAACGCCGTAACCCATGGTATCGCACGCACGGATCCTGACGGGGATCTTTGCATCCTGAGACATCTTCATGAGCTCATTTACGAAGGGGATGACGAAGCCGTAGAAATCAGCTCTTGTAAGATCTTCAAGATGGCATCTGGGCATGATGCCTGCTTCAAAAGCGAGAGCGACTGTTTTAAGATAGTGGTTCATCGCTTCTTTACGTGACATTTTCAGCTTATTGAAAATATGGTAATCGCTGCAGGACGTGAGCATGCCGGTCTCGTGAATGCCTAGGTCCTTTATGAGAGCGAAGTCTTCTTTTGTAGCGCGGATCCATGTGGTGATCTCGGGAAAACGAAGCCCCAGATCCTGGCATTCTTCGATAGCCTGACGGTCTTTTTCGGTATATACGAAAAATTCAGACTGGCGTACGATGCCGAAAGGACCGCCAAGTCTGCTCATAAGTTTGAACAGGTCTACGATCTGCTTTACGGTATATGGTTCAACGGACTGCTGCCCGTCACGGAATGTAGTGTCTGTGATCCAGATGTCTTCAGGCATGCCGAGTGGCACGCGGCGATGGTTGAATGATACGCGCGGAACGCTTTCATAAGGATACAGGTCGCGGTAGAGATTGGCCTCGTCCACGTCCTGAAGCTGATATCTGTAGCTTTTCTGCTCAAGCAGGTTTGTTTTTCCTGATAATTCCAGCATATGTGTACCTCCGGATTTTTGGAATTAATGTATACAATTATACTTTAACGCATCAAAATGTCAATACTGTAATACCAAAAATCGTGCGGTGGAATACGAAATATTAAAACGGATCTCAACACGGGATAGAGCTTTTAAATACAGTCGATCTGTGTTAACATAGCAAGGATAGTGTGCGCAGGTCATGGTGCGGACATTTTCGGGAGGGTATATTTGAATTTAAATGTTTCGTTTTATTTAAATGCTGTTTTGTTCGGCGTTGGCCTTGCCATGGATGCATTTACTGTTTCGATGGCAAACGGTCTTAATGAGCCGCACATGAAGAGGAGAAGGATGTGCCTGATCGC
>CADBMM010000092.1 GCA_902795795.1 uncultured Lachnospiraceae bacterium
AAAAAACATATAGAAAACGGCATTGCCCAGGCTATTATCTGCAACAGCGGAAACGCCAACACCTGCAACGCCGACGGACCATATATTGCGGAAAAGACCTGCTCCCTTTTAGCTGAAGAGCTTGGAATACCGACTGATGATGTCGTTGTATCTTCAACGGGTGTCATCGGCCAGCCGCTGGACATTGCCCCGATCGCAGCCGGGATCCCGGAACTCGTAAAAGAGCTTTCCGAAAGCGGAAGCGATGAGGCTGCCGAAGGCATAATGACCACGGATACAAAGAAAAAGGAAGCAGCCGTAGAATTCATCGCAGGCGGAAAGACCTGCCGTATCGGCGGGATCGCCAAGGGAAGCGGAATGATCCACCCCAACATGGCTACGATGCTTGTATTTATTACTTCGGATGTATCTATCTCTCCGGAGATGCTGAACAAGGCGCTTAAAGGAGATATCGCAAATACATTCAATATGCTCAGCATCGATGGCGATACCTCCACGAACGATACTGTTATCGTTATGGCAAACGGTCTGGCCGGAAACGAAACGATCACCGAAGAGGGTGAAGATTTTACCACATTCATGGAAGCGCTTAACAGCGTAAACATCTCCCTCTGCCGTCAGATCGCCGGCGATGGCGAAGGCGCTACAAAGCTTCTGGAATGCAAGGTCACCGGTGGAAAAGATACCGCATGTGCAAAAACGGTAGCCAAGAGCGTTATCTGCTCCAGCCTTTTAAAGGCAGCCATGTTCGGAGCTGACGCAAACTGGGGCCGCGTGCTCTGCGCCATAGGCTACAGCGGAGCCGATGTCGACGTAAACAAGATCGACGTTTCCTTCAAAAGCGAAGCCGGCGTGATCGAAGTCTGCAAAAACGGCGCGGGAGTTGAATTTTCAGAGGAAAAAGCCAAAGAGATCCTTTTAAAAGACGAGATAGATATTCTGGTGGATCTGAATGACGGTGAAGCCGAAGCCGCCGCCTGGGGCTGCGACCTCACATATGATTACGTAAAGATCAACGGGGATTACCGCACCTGATATCACGGAGAAAAAATAATGGAAACAAATTTCACGAATGCGGAGCGCGCCGAAGTACTTGTCCAGGCTCTTCCTTATATCAAAGCCTATAACGGTAAGGTCGTAGTCGTAAAATACGGCGGCAACGCAATGATAAATGATAATCTGAAGCAGCAGGTCATGGAAGATATCGTCCTTCTTACGCTTATCGGCGTAAAGGTCGTACTTGTGCACGGCGGCGGTCCGGAAATAAACGCCCTTATGGACGTATTCGGCAAAAAGCCTCAGTTCGTGGACGGACTGCGCGTCACAGATAAAGAGACTGTGGACATCGTCCAGATGGCCCTTGCAGGCAAAGTCAACAAAAGCCTCGTAAATCTTCTTGAGGTCAAAGGCGGCAAGGCCATAGGTCTTTCAGGTATAGACGGCTGCCTTATAGAAGCCGAAATGAAGGATGAGCGCCTTGGCTATGTCGGCGAGATCACGAAGATCCATATAAGGCCTGTCAACGTCCTGCTCGAAAACGGATATATTCCGGTCATCTCTACTGTGGGCTGCGATTCAAAGGGAAACGCTTATAATATAAACGGCGATACAGCAGCCGCCAGGATAGCAGGCGCATTAAATGCCGAAAGACTGATCATGATGACCGACATCGCCGGCATCTTAAAGGATAAGGACGATCCGTCAAGCCTCATATCCGAAATAAATATAAGCGAAGCCGAAAGGCTTTATGAAGAAGGCGTCATCTCTGGCGGAATGATACCTAAGGTGGACTGCTGCATAGACGCCATAAAGGAAGGCGTCAAGAACTGTGTCATAATGGACGGCACCAAGCCTCACTCAATATTAATGGAGCTGCTTACTAATTCCGGCGCCGGCACCCTGGTAAAAGGTGAATGATGCATTTTACCGAAGTTTTTGTCAAAGGAGAAGAAAAATGAGCATTACCGAAGTCGATAAAAAATATGTCATGAACACATACAACCGCTTCCCGGTGGAAATAGTTTCCGGCAAGGGCAGCATCGTTTACAGCCCTGAAGGAAAAAGATACATCGACCTCGGGAGCGGCATCGGCGTAACTGCTTTCGGCATAGCGGATGATGAATGGAAGGCTGCGATCATCGACCAGATCTCAAAGGTCCAGCATATGTCGAACCTCTACTACACTGAGCCCTGCGGCCAGCTGGCGAAAATGCTTTGCGAAAAGACCGGCATGAGCAAGGTCTTCTTCTCCAATTCCGGTGCGGAATCCAACGAATGCTCCATCAAAGCCGCAAGAAAATATGCGGCCGATACCAAGGGCAGCGATTATTACACGATAATCACTCTTAAGAACAGCTTCCACGGAAGAACGATCACTACCCTGGCTGCAACCGGTCAGGATCATTATCACGAGCTCTTCCAGCCGCTGACACCCGGCTTCGTTCATGCCGAGCCCGGCGATATTGAAGATATGAAGCGTCTCGTAAGCGAAAACAAGGTCGCCGGAATACTTATAGAGTGTATCCAGGGAGAAGGCGGAGTCATCCCGCTTGACAAAGATTATGTTCTCGCAGTCGAAAAGCTTGCAAAAGAGAACGATATCCTTCTGATGGTGGATGAAGTCCAGACCGGCAACGGCCGTACCGGAGCTCTCTACGCCTACATGAATTACGGAATTCATCCCGATATCGTTTCCACCGCAAAAGGCCTTGCGGGCGGCCTGCCTCTCGGAGCTACCCTGTTCTCTGAAAAAGTGGAGAATGCTCTCGGCTTTGGCGAACATGCCTCGACCTTCGGCGGCAACCCGGTAGTCTGCTCCGCGGCGCTTTCCATTCTTTCAAGAATAGATGATGCGCTTATGGAGGAAGTAAAAGAAAAGAGTGCGTTTGTATTTGACTTCTTTAAAGATGCGAAAGGCGTGGAATCGGTCAGCGGCATGGGCCTTATGATAGGCATCAAGACCACAAAACCTGCCGGCGAAGTACTTGCGAAATGCATGGAGAACGGCGTGCTTTGCCTCACCGCCAAGGATAAGATCAGACTGCTGCCGGCCCTTAACATCCCGATGGATGTGCTTAAGGAAGCGCTGGAAGTAATAAAAGAGGCCGCTGAATGATCAGGTATATCTCAAAAGAATACAGAAGGGACAAAGTGCCAGGCACTTTGTCCCTTTTAAGTTTGCGCGCCATGGGCGCGCTCTAGCGGGTGAAAGTCCCGAGTACGCGTAGGCAACGACGAAGTACATAGCTGAACAGCAAGGGT
>CADBMM010000093.1 GCA_902795795.1 uncultured Lachnospiraceae bacterium
ACCCTTGCTGTTCAGCTATGTACTTCGTCGTTGCCTACGCGTACTCGGGACTTTCACCCGCTAGAGCGCGCCCATGGCGCGCAAACTAAAAAAAGACTTTCACCACGACCAAAGTCATGGTAAAAGTCTTGCTGTTTCAAACAAATTCCGGGGACCTGTCCCGTACTGACGAAAGATGTTGCGCATTTGCGCCAGCTACTCCCTAATACCTGTTCACCAATTTAACGTAAAAACAGCATCACGTCAACAAAAGAATTTGGCGACAAATCTATGAACTGAATATAACTGGTGACAGACTGACGGTTCTTTTGTCAGCGTCCTCTGCCACCAATCCCCCTGTCACCCTATCGCCATCATCTCAGTATATACTCTTTTGCCGTCTTTTACGGCGGATTTCATGAGCGACAGCTTCTTTACCATCATCTCGCCCTTAGGAGCTTTTATCTGCTGCTTATTTCCTTTAAAATCCCGAACGATGGTAATATGCGGCTCGAATTTCTTTTTGTCATATGCTATGCCCGCAGCATCCAAAGCCTCCCGCACAGCCTTTGCCGCGCCTGAAAGTCCCTGGCTGCCCCTTACTCCGCTCCACAATATATCTCCAAAGCATCCCATATCGGAAAGGGCAAGTCTGAAAGGCTTGAATTTCAGATCCTTAAGCGCCTCCTTAACATCAGACGGGTGATCTGTCTCTCCAATAAAAGCCAATGTAAGATGCAGGTTCGGCGTAGGGGTATAACGCCCTTTCACTCCCTGACGTTTCATATCATGCATGGTTTCGGTAATAGACTTCTTTATCTCATCTGATAATTGAATGGCAATAAATAAACGCATTTTTCTCTCCAATTCATATCTGTGACAAGGGGGGGGACAGTTCTTTTGTCACCCACGACCTGGCGGTTCTCCTACGCCATCATTTAAACTTATTTATCAGCCAGGAAAAGGCTTTTGCAGTCCGAAGGTCAGGTTCTTTAAAATGATTCCCCTTGTTCCACTCCAGGATGCAGTCTCTTCCTGCCTCATACAGAATATCATACGCCTCGCGGATGGCATTGCCGACCTGTGACATGACCGGATTCCTCGTTTTTTCCTCTCGGTCGCCGAGGCTTAAATAGACTGCCGGCGCCTGTACGGGATGAGCTTTCATATGATCCGTAAATCCCGGAAACCAGACTGATGGCGACGCTGCCGCTATCCCGTCAAATATGCCGCTCTGACATCCGGCCCAGAGTGCGAACAAGCCCGCAAGAGAATATCCGCCTAAATACAGTTTTTTATCCGCAGCTGCTTTATCTCTAGCATCCGTTTCACTTTCTGCAGGGTCTTTTTCATTATCCTGCAGGACCTCTTCAAGCAGATACTTAAGAGTCTGCGCCGCATCGCCGCCGAAATCCTCGTTTCCGAATACTGCCGGCGCAGGCCACGGTGAGAGGTCATTGTTCCAGCTGTTCACCTTCACTGCTTTAAGGCAAAATCCTTTACCGCCGGTCAGTTCACGAATGTATGAAACTTCCTGTTCGATCACTTCCATATCATGATCATCGACCATCTGAATAAGAAAGATGTCGGCTTCAGGATCTCCGTATGTATAAATGTCCATTTTAATACCTGTTTATCTTAAGGAATTCCAGCAGCAGATCTCCGGCGATCTTGGAACCCTGGATATAACTTCCGTGATCCTCCCCGTCCAGCAGCAGAAGCGTGGAGTTTTTAAGATGCGCAGCAAGCTCTTTCGTGTGTTGTTCCGGAATCACATCGTCTGTCCCTGCGAGCACAAGAACCGGCGTTTCGATTTTTTCAAGCTGCTCCGGCTTCAGGTCAGGTTCGTTCAGCATAAGCTCCATGAGAGGATTCGGCTTATCCGATTTAGCGATCGTATCTTTAATAAATGCCGCAAAGACCGGATCGATCCCCTCGCCATTATAGTTCGCTCCGCAGATCACGCTCGGTCCGAGCGTTCCCGGGTGAGCCAATTCAAGATAGAGAAAAACTATCCCGCCATCGCTCCATCCGAAAAATGCAGGCTTTTCAAGACCAAGTTGTTCGATAAACTGATACACATCTTCGGCCATATCCGCGTAGTGATATTCCGGCAGCGGCGCATTCGCGCCCTGTCCCCTGGAATCCAGCGCATAGACCTTGTATCCCGATGCCGCAAGCTGCTTTATCTGCACATAAAACGTCTGATGGCAGTCGCCGTTTCCATGCACAAGTATTACAGGCTTTCCCTCTCCCGCTTCCTCATACAGAATGGAAACTCCGTTCACTTCTATAGTTTTATGTTCTCCAATACATTTTACTTCCTCAGGCCTGAATTCGCCAAGCCTTGAAAGGCTTTCCATTTCAAAAGACATATCCTCTCCCCCGTTACTCTTCCTCTCTGCAGAGGATCCTTTGCTTTCTGGTCTTGTACAGCAGCACGGCAAATAATCCCGCGCTTATTATAAGCATACCGATAAGGCAGCCTCTTGGTGAACGCATGGCGATCATAACGACCGCCCCAGCTGCCAGCGCGCCGCAGGCAGCGGCTTTCTCAGCGGCTGACCAAAGCTTTCTTTTGTAGTATATGCTGTTCATGAACATCCCGGCAAAATATAAAAGAGTGCTGCCAAGCATCATATTCGTTGCCGTCTGTCCGTTTATCTCATCTTCCGCTATTAGCGTCTGAGCTGCCGTAATGACATTCAGCCCGATGATCATAGCATAATGGCTGAACATCAGCACCAGTCCCCTTGTGTCGGCGTGTCTGTCGATCATGTAATGATTGTGGATCACATAGCATCCAAACAACAGAATGATTATCAGAAATGCAAAGAATGAGTAGTGGCTGAGACTTTCCGGCATGAAAAACACCCCGACGGAAACTATCATTTCTCCGAAGGTGACTATGGTCAACAGTTCAAAGCGCTCTGTAAGATGCGGGAAATCCACGATCTCCTTTTCGAAATCTCTCCGCACAAATACGGGAAAGACCGCTCCGAGAAAGGCCATGATATTTAGTATGACAAGAGGAATTGTTTCGGAAATTGGAAGTGCGAACAATACGGTGTCTGCCGCATATATCACTGTGAAACCAAAAAGCATACGGGAAAAGCTTCGTGCTGACGCGGCTCCAGCTGTCTGGTTTCCCACCACCCTGGCTTTAACGGCATAAAGCACCGCAATGTCGCCAAGCATTATGATCATAACTATGCAGAAAGAGAAATACGCCGGTTCTGAAGTGCCGCCTATGATATTGGACATGAAAAGTGCGGACATCATGTTCACGGCCATGACAACGTTTTCGTACCATCTGCCCGAAGCGAACCGGTTATTGTAATTCGTCTGGTACAGCCAGGCCTGCAGCACTATAAGCGCGGAGATCAGATGGAGCCACACCGCATATCCGGGCACCACGCCGTTTTCCGCATGTTCAAGCAGCCCGGTCATATGCGACACCGCATATACAAAGGTCAGATCATAAAAAAGCTCGAAAAGAGTGACAGCCTTGCCCTTTGCCGTTATCATCTCAACGGCTTTTCTTCTGTCTTCTTCTCTAAGTTCGCGCTGAGCCTGTCTGATATAAGCCGCCCTGCGCGCCGCCTTTTCTCTTAATTCATCATGCATATGGTTTATACCTCAATTGACAGCACGGTGACAGGAAAACGATTTTTTCCGCTCGCCTGTGTCACGCATCTTTCTCTGCCGGATGCCGTTCGGAAATAACGAGTCCCGTCAGTGCCAGCGCTATGCCTATGATCGCCGCCCAGGTGAGTGGCTCTCCAAGTATGATCGCCGCGGTTACCGCAGTCACGACAGGCGTTACATAAATATATACGCTGGTCTTTACCGGCCCGATGGCTCCGGTGGCGTAGTTCCACATAATAAAGCAAAGTGAGCAGGCCACTATACCCAAAAACAGCAGATTAAACAGATTTACCGGTCGGAAAATTTCTTCCGCCTTAACATGAAAGCCGCGTGTCGCGATTATCGGCAGCATGAAAATGATCCCGTAAATAAACATCCTTCTCGTAACCCTGATCACATCATAGCCCATATTCATTACCTTTTTTGAAAACAATGAATAAAACGACCAGCACAGCGCAGCCATTACCGCCAGAAAATCACCGAACGGGCTTACCGCAAATTCAGCGTTTCCGTTGAAATTCAGGAAAACGACACCGGCCATCGCGATGATAAAGCCCAGAATGAAATTGCGGCTCAGTACTCTGGTTTTGTGATTCCCGATCTGAAGTATCAGGCCTGTGAAAAATGGCGCCAGAGATATGATGACCCCGACATTTGTCGCCAGCGTAAACTGAAGCGAGACATGCTCGAGATAATAATATGCTGTTATCCCCGTTACTCCCGCGCCGAGAAAATAAAGCTCCTCCTTCAGGCTTTTCGGTTTTAAGATATGCGGCGACATTATAAAAAGGACTATGGTTCCGATTATAAATCTTATGAAAAGGATCTCTATCGGATCGAATGTCCGAAGCAGCACCTTGGTCGAAATATAGGTCGTGCCCCAGACGCTGACGCTTGCAGCCGCTGAAAGATGTCCGTATAATGCGGTTTTTCTGTTTGTTGTATCCATTTAAATTCTTCCAAAGCGGACATGATCCTTTACTGTTCGCAGTCCGCCACGCCGCATCCTACAAATGCTCTATTAGTATCACCGCGCCGGAGACCGCCACAAAAGTATAAATGATCTGCGGCAGTTTTTCTGCGTTTATTTTATATAATATCTTAAGTCCGAGCGTTTTTCCGATAAGGATCCCAATTATACCGGCAGCCGTTACCGGAAGCAGATCAAATGTATAGATCCCCAGCTGCATCCTGCTTATCGTGTTTATAAGGCTCGTAACGGCAAAAAGCCCCTGCATGTTACCGAGATAAGATTCTTTTGAATCCGTAGCCGCAACAAAGTAGGGTGCGAGCATTGGCCCGCCGATGCCGAACAATCCTGAGCATACTCCGGAGACCGCTCCGCAGATGATTCCCGTAACCGCGTTAGGCCTGACGCTGGTCTTTTTCGCGAAAACAAAAAAATATATCGCAAGTATGATCAGAAAACTGCCGAATAGCACATAAAGATGATCAGCCTTTATTTTTTCCACGAAATGAATGATCGTAAAACTTGTCACAAAGAACGCTATCGTGGGCGCAAGGACGACCTTCGAATCGATATATTTCCTGAATTTCCATGACAGGGCAATATTAAGCCCCAGCGATATTGAAGTCGAAAGCGCCGGGGCTTTAATAATACCGAAAACATACGGAAAGATCAGCATCATCATGATGCCGCTTCCGAAGCCGGTCACCGTCTGGATCAGTCCTCCGAGAACAGTTATTAAAAAAGCAATTAAGTACAGCATTATTGTTCTGTATTTATAGTATTCCGAATCAGCTTATCTTTTTCAGTAATTAATACTGATCGTTTTTTGCATCGCCATATTACCATCTGTATCGCTGACGATAATTCCCGTTTCCAGATTCGTGATCTGTTCTATGCTGCCGATCCCATACATTTCAAGGTCGCCTTTGTCTAATGACAGGGAAAAAATACCGGTCGCGCCATCCGGAAGGACCCATGATGATCTGGAGTTTATCCACACATCGCTGCCATTCACCTTATTCCCCTCATAAGCTGTATCGATCCTGATATCCTTACCGCTGTTGTTGACTGCCGCAAAATACTGAGTATATCCGTCATCGCTCTCCATCAGCTCCGACACCTTGTCCAGCTTGACGCCTCCTTCATTCATCACTTCTTCCAGCGGCTGATAGGAAAACCCTGCTTTCTCATCTTCCGTGAACTTAAGAGTGAATGTCTGCGACCCCAGAGACGACATCATGTTGATCTCTTTGTCAGTCGCACCGGTAATCGTCAACGAAGAAGTATCCCCCAATCCAAATAATCCGGCAACATCTTCTTTCACAAGACCGTACACCTGATTCCGTCCGGTCACTGCCTTTTTACCGGCCGGAACCAGAATTCCTTCAATAGAGGCGCTTATGTACAGGCCATTCACTGCGACCGCCTTTGTGTAAAAATACAGATTCTCATCCGTTACATTTTCCAGCTCCAGATAAAGCTCAGGCTCTTTATCGTTTCTGGAAATAAGTGCGGCCGAAAGGACCCTGATCCCTGCGCAGTCATAATCGACCTGATCTGTAAACCAGTTCAAAGTCATTTTGCTTCGTTCCATACGCTCCTGATCCTGGACCACCTTCTGGAAGGATTCACCTGAATAATCGTAATCCGCCGCGGAAGTCTGCAGATGTACAGGGACATTGGCGATCAGATCATAGGTTTCCTCATCCCTGACCTCAAAACCATGCTGTATGTCGGCGATCTTTTCAACGCACATTCCGGTACTGGATCCGAAATTGATATTCGATCTCATCGACTCGCCTGGACCGACTTTCTCATATGTGCCTGTATTAGTGGAATAACCGTTGACAGTATTGACCATACCATCTTTAGAAACAGAAGTGAACTCGAGAGTTTTGTCACTCCTGTTCTCAAAGGTCACATACAAGGTACTTCCTTCCAGGCGGTTTGCCGTGATGCCAAAAAGCTCCTCATCAGCCAGAACAGTCTCTTCAATATAAGGTCTCCTGATATCTTCCGGGACTACGGCTGAACTGATGGTCTGTATGTTATAGAAAGGCGACGTTTCTGATACGTACAGATCGAACTGCACCTTATCCAGAGTTTCTCCATCGAGCGTCACCTCAAGCTGATATGTACCCTGATAACAGTCTGCCGTCTCACCGATCAGACCATTCCAGCTGTAATCTGCTCCTGCCAAGGCATTTCTTATTTCTCCGCCGGCTTTAATTGAACGCCCACCGCTTACTGCTACCCTGCCTGAAATGGAATTCACATTAAGCTCAAGTTCTTTTTCTGTAAGATTTACGACTCGCATAGCCAACTTAAGCGCTCTTCCGTCATCGGTGTCCTCATATTTCAGGTTTTGGGCATAGATACTTATGGCGTCTGAAGTCAGCAGGGCGATATCATTGTCATAACGATAGGACAGATCCTGCGTAAGATCCCATTGCACCGCTTCCGCAGCACCTGGCTGCCCTGTGCCTGCTTCTGCATACACTTCCCCAGTTGTCCCCGTGTCACCAGCTGCAAGCGCCGGTTCATTATTATATGCAAATACACCAATAACTAATAATACAATAATGAGGGTCTGTAATCTCTTCATTTCACGTCTCCATTTGTATGACAAATACCTGCTCTTCTTTCAGTCGGAATTATCTTCAGCTTTCCTCGTTTTTCTTTTTACAGTTCCGCCGGCTCGACGCCGTAGCCTTCAAGCTTGGCCTTGATCTTTTTATTCATGACCTCGAGCTCTTTTATTTCCTCGAAGATCGCATTTCGTCTGTCTGCTTCAGCTTCCGGCACGGTGTCATATTCTTCCCAAAGTCTTACAAGGTCAGCGGTGCAGGCCATATAGGTAAAGCGCGATGCCGTAACGATCTCGTATTCCTTTTCCCATTCAGCCTTATCTGCCGCCGGCTTGCGCATATAATCAGGGAACGGATAGAGTCTGAACTGTTTTCCTGCTGTCATAAGGTCAAATACCAAAATGTGCAGATCATCGCCCTCATCCTTTATCCTGCTGTTCCATCTGGATGAATTAAGCTGCATGAGCTCCCCATTCTTTGCGAGCTCCTCGCGGACCACGTCGCAGTACTCGTAGTATTTTTCCAGATCGAAATCCTCGCCGGTCCCGATCTCGTCAAACTCAAGATAGCGCAGGAAGGCATGCGACCTTGATGCTCTGTAGAGATAGTTTTCCGCAGGCTTCATAAGCGCAAGGAAGCTTAACGTGCTCCTGAATTCCTGCTTTAATTTCCACTTTCCAGGAGCGTATTTATCGAGCAGCTCGTTCGCGCTGTCCGTAAATTTGTTTATTCTTGCCTGTCTGGCCTTTAAATCTCCGTTATCATCTGCGAGAAGCTCTTTGAACAGCTCTCTTGCGGTCTCCGGCTCATGTGCCGCGATCTCAAGGATACCCTGTGTCGGCTGTGCAGTCCTGTCCTCGATAACCTTCAGCGACCCGCTGACCGCATACTTGAACATCTCCGCGAAATCCGGCGCGTCAATATCGAACCTTTCCTGGAAATTCGTAAGCGCCAGCCATTTGGAGTCCTCATAATTATCGAAGCCGTTTATGATATCGGCCTTTGCAATATATTTATTAACTATACTGTTTAATCTGTCTGTATTCATTTTTTACCCTCGTTACGCCAGCGAGCCCATCGGATCCCAGGGATCCAGCACGATCGGCTCTGTTTCAAAGGCTTCCCTCTGTTCGTCTGAAAAATACTTCTTATCAAGCAGGATCTGATAAGCGAACTCGGAGAACCAGGCGTCGTCCATAACGTAATATCCCTTGTTGCCGCGGTCTTCGCCCCAGCTGTTCTCGACCTTCCATTTTACGGGGATCTCTTTTCCGTCTTTTTCGACAAGATCCACGCCTGTAATGACCATTGCGTGTGTCATGAGGCTCTCGCCGTAATCAAGACGCTCGGCTTTTGTCATCGGGAATTCTGTGCTGAAAAGCTTGTCGATCTCAAGCACATCCATCGTAAGGAAGCCGTCCTTTTTCTCGGAGAACTGGCTGACGTCGCTGCCGAACCATACAAGACGGCCGTCCTTTAACTGTCTGATGGCGATATCCTTCAAGTCTTCCATAGGCAGGTTCAGGTATTTGACCGGATACTCTCCGCCGCGTACGCTGCCCAGATATTTTACGGTATATGTGCGTCCGAAAGGCTTATCAGCCGTAGGCGCATTGATCGCTGTTACCAGATCATCGAGGTTCAGGCCTACATATTCCTGATAGAATTTCTGCGGGGTAACGGGCCCGATGCGGTAGAAATTCTTCTCCTTATCGCGGACTTCCCACGTAAATGATGCCGGCGGTTTGCCCAGAGAGATCACCAGTATACGGTAGATCGTCTCCATCATATCGTCCTTCATGTCGCGGAGCTTTTCATCATCTTCGCCCGCTTCATGGGCCTGCCTTAATTTCATCGCAAATTCGCGAAGCTTAAGTGTAATGTATTTTTTCAAAAGGGCTGTGTCTGATGATACAGCCGTCTCCGGCATCTTGTCCTTCGGCACAACACCGTATTTTGCGATAATGCTGCGGAACATATCCCACTGTCCGCCGTCTCCTACCGGATCCTTAAGGAGCCAGGCCACCTCGCGGCTCTTCAACGGCAGATCTGCCGTCTCAATGATGTTCTCAAGGAAATAATTGCTCTTCTCAAGCTTGTCCCAGAACAGTGTGTAGTTCTGTGAAAGCTCCATATTATCGAGATTGAGCTTCTTCATGATCTCAACTCTCATAACATTCAGAGCTGCGAACATCCAGCAGCGACCGGATCTTTTCTGGTCGGTGACCTTACCGGATTCCACGTCAATGGAAAACTCGTGCTGGTTGATAGCCGGCGCATCGTGGCTGACTGCCGCCTCACCGATGCCGACACGCGTTACGGCGTTTTCCGCGACGCGGTTGAGCGGAGACGCGTCAAACGTCTGCTCAAAAATCAGAATATCTTCAAAACCTATTGATTGATTCATATGTATATACTCCTTTGCAAGTTTATTATCATTATTATGAGACCCTGTCTGAACAATCTTCCCTTAATCCTCATACCATCTCAGATCATCGAGATGCTCGAGGTTTAGCATATGGTCATAATGACCGGCACCTGCCAGTGAGACAAGACTCACCCTTATACACAGATCGCCTTTCTTATTGTAAAACGGCACAGCGGTCATAATATTCTCAACAGTCGATGACTCTGCGCTTGCCTGGGCAAGCTGTCCCTCGAACTCGCTTCTGTTCGGCACGCCGACCATATAGACATCGGAGAAGTAATATTGTATCGCCGTCTGCGCTGCCACAATATAGGAACCTTCATCAAACCCTTTCCGCGTATACAGCTCCTGACCGGTCAGGCGCGAATTATCATTCATGTCAACACTGTATATTACACACTCATCACGTCCTGTTGCTTCCGGATACATGTATGTATCTACCACCAGCGTAAGTACGTCGTTCGAGATATAATAAACATAGCTTATCTCTCCGTATCTCACGTCTATATAACGATCACCGGATGCTGACTGCTGATGAGCTTCATTAAGATATCCTCCGTGAAGCGCCATTATCTCAGCATTGATCTGCGCAACGTCCGCGCCGTCAAGATTGATCTGCGGGATCCTGTAGGTGTAAATATCGCTGTGTCCGGGATAGGTCAGATCCTCAGCTATAGCATCTGTCACAAGTCCGTCCAGGTTCGCTGCCCATTTATCACTTCCACTGGCAAATTCCATCTCAGCCATATCCGGCAGCGCTTCCCATTCCACGCTGTCGTAAAGCAATTCGCCGGGAGAATTCTTTGCAGTGAAATAGACCGTATTGTCAAACTGCTCTTCTCTTACAAATACCAGACCCTCGCCGGGCATGTTCCTGTCAAGCGCAGCCTGATAGTCGCTGCTGACATCATCGAGTGTAAGACCTACGCCCCAGGTCTGAATAAGATCTCCGACCCCGTTTGGCTGATAGCCGTACATCGATAACATCGGCTCCATCGATCCGGAATCCGCTTCAGCATTAAGTCCCATTATAAGAGAAGCGCCTTCAGGATCAAATACCGTATATTTTACCTCGAGCGGATCGGTCGTGCGGTAGGCCAGATTGCAGTAATAATGCCCGTTTTCCAGCCGGCACGCGCTGAACTGGGTCTTTTTCACGTCAAACACGGATGCTGACCCTGGTGAGGAAAAGTTGAATGTATCGATACAATACGAACCGGTAATTTTTCCGTCTTCATCAAGAGAGCAGAACCAGATCGAATGCTTGACGACTCCTGATGCATCTGTCGTTTCCTGGCGGAAGAAGTCGCCGGTCTGCACTTCTACGCTTTCCTCCTCAGTTTCTGAAACAAAAGAACTTTCTGAAACCGGTTCGCTTACCGGCTCGCTGCCGGAAGAGACCTCCGTCGGAGGAACCTCTTCTTCACTTTCAACCGTCTCATTTGGTGCCTCTGCAGGCTCTGCCGGGGCTGCAGCCTCAGTCAGGACCGGAGGCTGTTCAGTCACCTTTTCTATATAACCCGGCGATGCGTTTACAGCCGCAGTGATCACCGAAGCCGAAGTGAAAACTACCAGCACGGATGCCAGTATGCTGTACAGATTCGATATCAGGAAATTCCGTATCAGATCAAACAGAGAATCCGATATCTTCTCTTTTAATTTGTCCTTCGTATAACGCAGAAGGAAAAGCTTCAGATTACTCTGCTTCGGATGAAGCTTTTTATGGCAATGCTGGCATTTTGTATCTTCGGCGTTATTCTCAGTGCCGCAGTAAATGCAGTATATTTTTTTACCGTTTTCCATAACCGCCCTTACTTCCTGTTATTTCCGGAGTGCGTAAAACGTCAGTTCACGCTTACCATTGCTCACCAGATACTTAACTTCGCTGTCCGGATAGAGAGCGATAGCCTGTTCAATGCTGTAGGTCTTTGTTTCCAGCACCTCATCCGTGACCGCATTTACCGCGGTCAGCTCGAGCTGTTCAGTGTTTTTCGGCACGTAGAGCGAGACATTGATGCTGTCCTGATCGGTAAAGAGATAATATTCCTTTTCTTCCGTATTGTACTGGACTTCGTAACTATCGCTTTCTGCAATGCGGAAGTTGCTGCCGTTTTTATAAAGGCCCCACACTCCTACTGCCGCGATGATCACCAGCACAGCGATCCTGAACCAGATGTTTCCGGTAATTATCGAGCCGTCGGCTATGGATTTTATCGTTCCGACCTTTTCGATCTTTCCGTAGATCGTATGATTATAAGCAGCCTGCTGCTCTTTTTCAGTGAACTGTCTGCCGCAGCTGAAGCAATACTTAGCCTCCAGCAGGTTTTCACCACCGCATTCCGGGCAAAGGAGCTTTCCTTTCAAAAGGTTTTTCTTCCAGTCTGTCCCTGCCGCCTGTTCAGCTGCTTCCGGCTGACGCTCATAGGCCTGAACATCCGGGTTTACCTGCCGACGCTGCTGTTCCGCCGCATTCATTCCGGTGCGCTCATCTGCCTGCGCAACGGGACGCATTGCGACAGCCGGCAGCTTCCTTCCGCATGCCGAACAAAAAACCGCATCGTCACGTATTTCTTTTCCGCAATATCTGCAAAACATAGCTTTCCCTTTTATTTCCTGTTAATTATATAGGTCAGTTTTGCGCCAAATTCTATTATAAAAAAAAATCCCGGTTTTTCAACCGGAGATTATAGCAGTTTGAAAATGATGCAGGCTTTTAAAAAACTACCCGCATATTTTACCCCCTCTCATTCAGCTCAACATCAAGCCCGAGCAGGTTCGCAACAGCGATGGCCTTGTCAAGTTCTATTGTTTTCTTCCCATTTTCAAGATCTGAAAGGAAACTTACACTTACGCCCATAAATTCTGATATGTATTTTTGAGTATATCCTAATTGCTTTCTCCTGTTTTTAACTGTTTCTCCAAAAGAATTTGAATTTGTGATTTTCATTGGCGCCTTTTCGCCGTACGGCGAAATCAAATATATGTACGGCAAAAAATAAGCCGTACGACTCATTTTCAGTATTTTAATTATACAATTTTATTTTCCCATGCCCCGAAAAGCTCAACCCAGCAGTCCCGGGGCAGGGAGTTTTAACACTTTTTTATTTTTCCATGCCCTAGTGGCTACCCTATCAATTTTATTCACGGATGGAACGGGCAGTTTTTCCCGAGACATCCTTTGTTGTTGCTGAAATAATGGCATACGGGTTTTTCCGTCTCCATAGAAATACCCATCGTTTCTTTGGTCCAGAGTGCAGCTTCCCTAATCGCTATGAATCCCGTTCTTTTGCAGCATCTTACGCCGCCAATATCTGCAATTTTATTTGAGATCCGCGCCGTCAGCCTCTGGGGCAATGTCCATGCTTCCGCATTCAGCGGATTTGAACCCGTGATTATGCTCGCATAAATACCGGCTCCCGCGGATGCTCCGCAGACGCCCCAGTATCCGCAAGTTCCGCCGGGTACCTGCTTCCCGCGATCAAGTGCCTGCTTTATTGCTGCATGAAGATCTATATTCCCACCGCAGTTTTTATACGCCGTAAGAAGTACAGCCGGCACGATCATATGATGCTC
>CADBMM010000094.1 GCA_902795795.1 uncultured Lachnospiraceae bacterium
GATGAACGTGGCTTTTGCCATAATCTTCAGGTTCGGACAAGGAGGTGAGCAGCATGGATGCAGGTGCCAGTTATCACTCGTGCATGAATTCAATAACAAAATTGAAAAGAGGACCAGAACATGAACGATCAGGTTTTTATGGATCTCTTACAGGCACGGGAATACAAGGCCGTAAGGAGTATCCTGAATGTGATGAACGCCGTGGACATAGCTGCTCTTATGGAGGACCTGGAGGAGCGTGACCTGGCGATGGCCTTTCGTCTTATTCCCAAAGACAAGGCCGCGGAAGTCTTCACCAATATGGATTCCGACCAGCAGTCGGCCCTGGTGGAGGTCTTTACCGAAAAAGAGCTTAAGGACGTGCTCGATGAAATGTTTCTTGATGACACGGTAGACCTGCTTGAGGATCTGCCTGCCAATCTCGTTACACGTATTCTTGAGAATGTCAGCCCCGAGAAAAGGCGTACTATAAACCAGCTTCTCAACTATCCCGAGGATTCAGCGGGATCTGTCATGACGACCGAATATGTTTCTCTTAAGAAGAGCAACACGGTCGCGGAGGCACTGAGACTTATAAAGAAGATCGGTATCCGCAAGGAAACGATCTATACATGCTATGTCCTTGAAAACCGCAAACTGCTCGGCATAGTCGAAGCAAAGGATCTTCTTACCGAAGACGACGACGTAAAGATGGAAGACATCATGGAAACGAAAGACGAGATCGTTTCCGTCAATACCCATGATGACCAGGAAGAAGTTGCAAGGCTCTTCCAGAAATATGATCTTCTGGCTCTGCCCGTCGTTGACAAGGACGGACTTATGGTCGGCATAATCACCGTAGACGACGCCATGGACGTCATGGAAGAAGAGGTCAGCGAAGATATCGCCCTCATGGGTGGTCTTCGTCCCGCAGATGACACCTATCTGGCAACTCCGGTGATCCGCCATGTGGCGAACCGTATTCCCTGGCTGCTTATACTTATGCTTTCAGCGACGGTCACCGGCCTTATACTTACATATTACGAACAGGCGTTCGAAGCGATCCCTGTTCTGGTCTCCTTCATACCGATGATAATGGATACTTCAGGTAACTGCGGTTCTCAGGCCTCGACCCTTATTATCCGCGGACTGGCGCTTGAAGAGATCCATCTGGGCGATGTCTTCAGGGTAATGTTCAAGGAGCTGCGGGTCTCTTTACTTGTAGGATTGATCCTTGCTATCGTAAACGGCATCCGGGTGCTTATAATGAACCGCGACCCTGTCATAGCTATCGTAGTAGGCCTTGCGCTTCTGTGCTCGGTAGTCATCGCCAAATTTATCGGCTGCATGATGCCCATGCTTGCGACCAGACTTAAGCTTGATCCGGCCCTCATGGCATCACCCCTTATCACCACCATAGTAGACGCCTGCTCCATCACGATTTTCTTCAGTATCGCCGTCGCGATCCTGGGAATAGCAATGTGATTTATCATAATTAACTTATAAAAAACGGTTTCCTTCACCCGCGCGAGCGCGGTGCCGAAAACCGTTTTTCTGATGCTGAATCATAGTATCAATGATCGATCAGGCATAGCAGGGTCCCGCTGACGCCGAAGACCCAATGTACGATCCATACGCCGAAAATGTTCTGCTGCTTTTCATAGAGGATGCCCTCAAGGCCGGCCAAAATCGTCGCACCGACCATGAACAGGAACCCGAGATGAATATGCAGCGCGGCAAAAATAACAGAAGAAAGCAGGATCGCCATCAAACCTGCATGTTTAGATGCACTTATGCGTTTTAGGTTTCCCTGTATAACACTGCGCGCAAGGAATTCCTGTATCCCTGCGGTGAAAATATAAATGATCTGTCTTATTCCAAAGCGGCTTATATCCAGGAATGGAGCGTCCGGCTCAAAGCTGTTCGGGTCTACCATCCGTGCGATCCCCTTAAGGGCACATAAAAGCGCAAAAGCACCGGCAGCAGCGATCAGCGCCGTTCGAATGGTTTTAGCCGGATCACGCGTCGTGACTCCCAGCTCACGCCAGTCAAGACTCGTGTAACGCAGGATGAATATCAGCATTACTATACCCAGGACCTCTACGCCATGTGTCATGAAATCCGCTGCAATCGGCCGTCCCAGGAATTCCCAGAGGGCATAAATAAGGATCCATATGCAGAAGCCGAACAAAAAGGTCGTGAAGGTATTTGATGAATCCCGGAACTTACGGGTCATCTCTTCGGCCACTGTCTCATCGCTCAGAGTTATAACAAGCAGCACATCATCAGATCCCGGCTCCGACAGATATGAACTGGTCATCAGTAAAACATATTTTCTTCCGGACGGGGCCATGTAAGGGACCTTCTTGACCGTTGTGGAATTCTTGTTGTACAGCGCATCAAATATCGTCTCATTGAAGCTGTCATTATATGAATTATCAGTCAGAAGAGAAAAACGGGCTCTCTCCTCCCTGTAACCGTCATCTATTTCCAGCATCCGCGAAGCAGGAGCATTTACATAGACTATCCTGCCCTTGCGGTCAAGCACCAGGACCGCGGAGTTCATATCGCGCAGAACGCGCTCAGAAAATTCATATCTGTTTTCAGGCATTACATTATCCTTTCACACTGGACAACTGTCTCTTAAATGATCACCGCGCCGTATTTTTTTGCCAGTGCCATCCCTGCCTCCTTGTCCTTCATCTCCGACAGCTGCACTGCAGCTATTCCCGGATAATATCTCAGGTCCTTCTCAAGCAGCGACGGCTCTCTTTCCTCGAAACAGATACACAGGTTCATTGCTGCTGCGCTGCAGATATAATTCTCGATCATCGAATCATCGAGCCCTTCTGCTTTATCCATACTTACGACAAGAAGCTCGTCCTCTTCCACTTCTTCAAGCTCAGTCGCGATCTCGTCATAGTCTCTTTCCAGCACGGTCCTCTCAAGGGCCGGACACTCAGCCAGGACCCCGTCGCGGTTCATATCCCAGAAAGAAGTGATATCAGTCATTCTTCGTTTACCTGAAACAAAATGGCCGTATTCCGTGATCATATCCCGCTCCCTTACAGCCCCTGCTTCATCCAGTGGAACATAAAGGCCTCTTTTTTCAAGAAGAGCTTTAAGTTTCGATATATAGGCATCATCTGTCCCGCAGCATCCTCCGATAAGATCGGCGCCGGCATCGACTATATCCTCGCAATACATTGCAAAATCTTCAGCATTCATCGGATAAACTGCTTTTCCGTCAACATGTGACGGTACGCCTGCATTGGCTTTTACGATAACCGGAACATTAACGGTTTTTTTAAGCTTCTCCACGATCGGAAGCATTTCCTTCGGACCTGTCGAACAGTTGATCCCGACCGCATCGGCTCCCAGCCTTTCCATCGTGAGACAGGCTGTAATGATCTCAGTACCAAGATAGGTATATCCATCGGCGTTAACAGTGAAAGAAGCGATGAAAGGCA
>CADBMM010000095.1 GCA_902795795.1 uncultured Lachnospiraceae bacterium
CCACTACCGCCGCGATGATCACCCCGACTATCGGCTTCCAGAGGATATCCTTTTTCTCTGTAAACGGTGCTGCACTTACATTTTTCTTGACTGCCGGCTTTCTGTTCGTTTTTTTGCTTTTTCCGATCACCGCAAAAAAAATTACCGCTACGATCACCACCGGGAGCAGATACTCGAAAATATCATAGTCTAATTGCAAACCAATGAAAAAGATGATAAAGATCACGGAAACGATCGTTCCTTTATTAAAGATCTTTGATATATCGAATGCGCCTGTACTTTTTTTGTTTTTTGACGTTTTGGCACTTTTTGTATTGCGTTCATCTGCAGCCTGCCGCCCTTTATCGTCAAGATAATTCTCTCTGGACCAGACCTGGTTTGCCTCGGAATTTGCCACAAGAGCGCAGATAATGCCGATTATGATCGCCGCTATCAGCATGACCTTCGGCGTAAAGGTGATGTTAAGGACAAAATTCATCAAAAGGAATACCGGCACTGCCAGGATCAGCGATCCCAGAAGGTATTTGGGCAATGAGACCGGCAGATCCGCGGCAATTTTTCCCGTCTGCCCGTTCATTACAGCGTAGCTGACCCTGTCGCCTGATTTATTTCTTCCGGACAGGAACCAGACAGGGAATAATCCCAGGCGCGTATCCTTAAGATCCGGATCGCAGACTCTTGATATCGCGTCGACATCCGAGCCGTGACTGCTGTAGGAATCGTCGGACTCATAAATTTTCTCCGCCATATCCGTTTTGACGATCTGCCTGGCATCCTCTGAATAAACATAGAATTCCAGATCCTTCGTATCGGCATAGTGACCGGTCATGTAGGCCGGCTTGAATCCCACCGCTTCACTTACATTGAAGGGGGCCACAGCCGTGCTCAAACTGTCCGAGAACGATGATGAAGCGTCAAAAGACAGACCGCTGTACTCGGCATCGACGTCCGAATCCAGGGCAAAGGTCTCTGTGACGATATAATCTCCGGACCTGTGGCTTTTCTTTCCTCTTGCGCTAATCGGCCCGTGAAACTCATAATCGTAGATCCAGTATGGCATGTAAATGCTGCGAAACTTTTCTATCTCGGAATCCTTTTTCATTTCCGATGGTACGAACAGAGCTCTCGCGAGCATCTTTTTATAGGCCTGTGTGCATTCTTCCTTTGTCTTTTTAAAAGGAATGATGCAGTCGGGTCTCATTTCGCGGCTGACGCGGCTTTCAAGCAGGACCGACGCTCCGCAGAAGCTGCAGAAGGTCGCTGCCGTATCGCTTGTGCTGATAAGCTCGCCTCCACACTGCGGGCAGGTAAATACGGTAGCGTCGTAATACTTTTCGGCATCCTCCCGTTCCGCATTCTGCTCCGGTTCTGCCGCTTCTTTATGTTCTTCGGCATTCACGCCCTTCTTCTCGTCGAATTCATCCGGGCTGAACTCGCTGTCACAGAAATCGCAGACCAGCAGCTGCTTTTCCGGAGAAAAGCGCATCTCGCCGCCGCAATTAGGACATCTGTACATAGCTTTTTCCTTTCATGTGTTTTTTCTGTTACCACTCACAGAATCCCGCACAGCACTTCGCAGTATTCATCCGGATATGACAGATTTTTCCGTGCAATCATGAATAATCCGTCAGACCCGGATGAACTGTAAATAATAACCTTTTATTTTAAATTTCCGAAAATGCCTCTTAATAACGAGTTGGCTCCTGTCCTCATTGCCGCACTTAAGGCGTTCGTCGCAGTACGCTTCGCGATAGTCTTGGTGCTTGTCGTCTTTCCTCCGGTAATCGAATTGATGATATTCGAGCTTACCGCTCTTGTGACGGTCGAAGAAGCATTTTTTATAGCGCTCGTTGCCGCTTTCTGCAGTGTCGACTGCTGGCCTGCCTTTTTCTTCGCCATGAACTCCTGTGTTTTATTTGTTCCGGCTGCCGCTGCGGTGACCGCCCCTGCCGCTGGAACGACATCCACAGGTGCCTCAGGCACTGCTTCGGGCAGTGCAGCTTCAGCTTCTTCCTGCTGCGCCTGCTGAAGGCTTGCCTTTGCGCGTTCTATGATCTCGTAAGCCGATTCGCGATCCACGGTATTTCTATATTTAAGATCGAACTCCGATGCATTTATGACCGTATTCACCTTATCCGCAGGCGCAGGTCCCATAAGGCTCTGCGGCGGAAGCACCTTTGCATTTTCAACTATGGAAGGAATTCCGTCTTCATCAAGGAAGCTTATGAGAGCGTCGCCGGTTCCAAGCGCCGCGAGCGCCTCTTCAGTTTTGAAAGCGGGATTTTCACGGAATGCATTGGCTGCCGCCCTTATGCTCCTCTGTTCGGAAGGAGTATAGGCGCGAAGCCCATGCTGTATCCTGTTGGAAAGCTGTGCAAGTACTGCATCA
>CADBMM010000096.1 GCA_902795795.1 uncultured Lachnospiraceae bacterium
GAGTGCTAACAAAAAAGGAGGAATCAACATGATCACAATACCGGTGTATAAGAAGCTGATCACGCCTTATTCGGATATATATTTTCAGACAGACACTGTGCAGGCCCTGGCGGGACGGGCTCCTTCGATGAATGAAAGAGTCGTAATAATCGTTTCCAAAGAGGATCTTGCCAGAGATGAATATACGGATGACAGCTTCTACCCGATCGGAGCGGCAGGTATCGTCACTGAAGTGAATATTCAGGGGTACTTTAAAGTCAAGGTAATGAACCGCGTAAATATAGATATGATCGGAGTCAATCCTGACCACAGCATATCCCTGACCGTTTCAAAACGTCCCGAAGAGCAGGATCTTGATGACACGGAAGCATTTACAAAGCTTCAGGCGCTGAAAAATGAGCTTATCGAAGCTTCAGAAGGCTTCCAGTGGTCCGAGTGGATAAAGGCATATGCCCAGACTATCGATACGATCGGTGCTCTTGCCTGCGCGCTTTCACCCTGGATACCTGCTTCAAATGAAGAAAAATATGCCATTCTGGAAGAGGATTCTGCTGCCAAACGTACTGAGATGATCGAGAAGATGGTCTACGAATTCCTTGAGACCACCAAGCTCACCGGCGAAGCGACGGCATCACAGCAGAAGGAATATCAGAACATGTACAGGGAATCTGCCATCAAAAAGCAGATCAGCTATCTCCAGAAGGAACTGGAGGAGATGCATCCTGAAAATGTGACCGATATACAGCGTTTTGAACAAAGGATAGCCGAGTCCGGCATGAACGAAACGGCCCGCAAGGAGGCTGAAAAGGTCCTGAACAGGCTGAAGCAGGAAGGACAGCAGAGCGCCGAGACCGGAATGCTGTATGACTATCTCGATTTCGTTACCGGCCTTTCCTGGAAAAAGGAAGATACGGAATTTATCGATCTGAATGAAGCGGCAAGGATCCTGGATGAGGATCATACCGGACTTAAAAAGCCGAAGCAGCGTATCCTGCAGCAGATAGCTGTCATGAATTTAAGAAAACAGCAGCAGGGTTCGATCCTTCTTTTCGTGGGTGCGCCTGGTACCGGAAAAACCAGTATCGGCCGCAGCATTGCCAGAGCTCTGGGACGCAAATACGTGCGTGTAAGCCTGGGCGGCGTCCGCGATGAGGCTGATATCAGAGGCCACAGAAGGACCTATATCGGCGCGATGCCAGGCAGGATAATGGACGGCATTTCAAAGGCCGGAGTTTCAAACCCGGTAATGGTTCTCGACGAGGTTGATAAGCTTGGCGTTTCATATAACGGCGACCCCTCGAGCGCACTCCTGGAGGTACTTGATCCGGAGCAGAACAATACATTTACGGATCATTACATGAACGTGCCTTACGATCTTTCAGATGTAATGTTCATCTGCACCGCAAATACGACAGACACCATCCCGGGACCGCTGCTCGACAGGATGGAGGTCATCAATTTCACCGGATATACTCCCGATGAAAAGCTGCAGATCGCGAAAGAGCATCTGCTTCCGAAATCCATGGAAGCCATGGGAATAGAAGAAGGAAAGCTGGAGGTTCCGGATGAAACGCTTGAGACTATTATATCGGATTTCACCATGGAAGCAGGCGTCAGAGGCTTAAGGAAACGGCTGGATACTCTTTGCCGTGACGCGGCGGTAAAAATCTCGAGAGATAATACCGATAAGGTAGTTATAGAGCCTAAGGACTTAAGAGAAGCGCTGGATATCCGCCCGGTACGTCATGACAAAGCCCTCAAGGAAAATAAACCGGGTATCGTTACCGGAATGGCCTGGACTCAGGTAGGCGGAGAGATCCTGTACATAGAGACCATGTTCACGAAAGGAGCAGGTCATCTGATCATTACCGGACAGCTGGGAGATGTTATGAAAGAATCCGCACAGATCGCTGTGAGCCTTGTAAAAGCGATGTTCCCTGACAAAGCTGAGCTGTTCAAGAAGAACGATCTTCATATCCATGTGCCTGAAGGCGCCGTTCCCAAAGACGGACCGAGCGCAGGAATAACTCTTACGAC
>CADBMM010000097.1 GCA_902795795.1 uncultured Lachnospiraceae bacterium
ACTGCCGCGCCGTTATTTTTGGTGTAGTTGTTATCGTAAGTCTCGATATAGTTGATCAGCTCGTCCATCTGATTTTCGTTAAATGCCTTGCAGAGGTATGGTGTGTCGCTGCGGAGGAATTTTTCTTCCATGCCGAGCTTTAACTGGGTATTGAAGGAATCGTAAAAATGAGCGACGTTATAGATAACGATGGGTTTGTCGAAGACCTTGAGCTGCTTTAAGGTCAGGATCTGGAAAAGCTCATCGTAAGTGCCGATTCCGCCCGGTCCGCAGATAAATGCGTCGGCATTGGATTCCATAATGCTTTTGCGAAGTCCCATGCTGTCGGTCTTGACCAGGGCATCGCATGCGGGGTAGATCTTTTCGACAGTACCGTTGGTGAAGAAATCGGGAGCAACTCCCATTACATTGCCGCCGCCTTTGCGGAAGCCTCTTGCCGCAGCACCCATTACGCCGCCGTCGCCGGCACCGAAAACAAGATGGTGTCCGTTGAGAGCCAGTTTCTCGCAAAGATCTTCGACAGCGTCAGTATACTTTGTATCGATTGCCGTACTGGCGGCTCCATATACACATATTCTCATAGACCTTCTCCTTTCAAAACGAAACAGTTGGTGACAGAGGAACCGTCCCGTGTCACGTGTCTTCGGTAATATTCGTGCCTTTTTTGATATTATATCATAAGTGTTCTTTGTTGTATTCAGTTTGGAAAGAAAAGTTATTGCCGGGAAGATTCGGGCGACAGAGGGACGAGGTGGCAAAAGAATCGTCCCTGACACGCCTTGACGCAGGGCGGGGCAAATGTTAATTTTTAGAAAAGGTTTAGCCTGATAAGAGATGTATTATATAAAACGAAACAAACTGATAACAGAAGCAGCGGGATAAAAAGGTGCAATGAGCGAAATCATAAATATATATACTGCTGATATAAGGGCATTAAGAGATAGAAAAGAGGATTGTTTCTCTTTGCTGACTCCCGCGCGGCAGGAGAGGATAAATAAAATAAGAGCGGAAGATGAAAAGCTGCGGATCGCCGCCGCGGGACTGCTTCTTGCAAAATATCTGGATGTCAGAGAGGACAGTCAGCTGGCATATAACAAATATGGGCGGCCTTATCTTGTGGACGATCCGCGAAAATTCAGTATTTCACATGGCGGGAATTTAGCAGTTCTCGCTGTTGCCGATTTTGATATCGGCGTGGATGTTGAGAGAGAAGACCGTTTTGCCGCGTCAGTCATGGAGAAATTTTTTCTTCCCGAGGAAAAAGCCTGGATACAGGAGGCCCTTTCCGAACCGCGCTTTGCAGTGATCTGGACACGCAAGGAGAGTATTGCGAAAGCAGACGGACGGGGGCTTGCGATGCCGCTGCAGAATACTTCCGCATTGACGCATGAAGGCTGGTATGTGGAGAGCATAAATTATGACGGGCATGTCATTTCCTGCGCTTCCGGAGAGCAGTTTAAGATAATTATGGAGCATCCTGGTATTGCAAGATTTATATAAAGAAGATTTGTTTGTATTTAAAGAGGGAAAAAATCGTATATTATAAAAGCAGAATCCAGAAGAGGAGGGAACATATGAATAATTATTATAAAGGTAAGAATCCGATCATGACACGTGAAGAATACCTCGTTTATAAAGACTATTTCAATAAAAAAGACTATGATAGTGTGACTTCTTATTTCAATCCTGCCTGCACAGTTGAATATATGGATAAATTCTCTGTAGAGCCGCAGACACCGAAGACCCTTTATGGCCCGGAAGAGTTTATCGCCAGTTATAAGGCACTCCATACGAATTTTAAAGAGTTCCTGGATCTCGGCATATTCCTTGCAGATGAAAAAAACATGCTTGTTGAACTCCATACGGAATTTATCGCAATGCGAGACGCCGAGTTCCTGGGAGGCGCCTGCAAAAAAGGAGAGGTATTTGCAGTGAACCAATTCTGCATTTATGATTTTGATGAAGAGGGAAAATATTCCCGTATCAGGATCTCCCATTTCCGGGTCCTGAGCAATGATCCGGACTTTAAGCCGCTTCACTCGCTGGATGAGGAATGAGAAGATGCGCCTTTCTTTTTTTAAGAAAATCAGGCTGGGAGAACGACTACGATCATTTCGGACTTTATTTTTCTCCGTTCTTTTTAAAGTATAATAGGTCGGGAGAACGACCACAATTATTGAGGCTTTCGAATATCTCTGTTCTTTTTATCTGCAGATTTCTATTGTATAATAAAAAATGATATGCACTCTTTCCGAAGGAAGGACTATGAAGATAGATCATAAAAACGAGGTAATGGATCCGTCGGGATTTGTTTTGCTGGCGGATTTCGTACCTAATATAATTCAGGAAATAAGATATTATTCTACATACAATTTTATCGGTGAGCGAATCGACGGTTATGAGGAGCCTTGCGCGATACTGACGAAAGAAGCAGCCCGCAGTCTGAAATCAGCCGCTGCGGAGCTGAATGTTCAGGGTTACCGGATGAAGGTGTTCGATGCCTACCGGCCTGCCCGCGCGGTAAAGTCATTTGTGCTTTGGGGCATCGAGGATCAGGATATCCGTATGAAGTCGTATTTCTACCCGGATCTGGAGAAACAGGAACTGTTCGCCAGGGGGTATATTGCCAGCCGGTCAAGCCACAGCCGGGGAAGTACGGTGGATCTGACATTGCTGAATATGAATACGGGTAAGGAACTGGATATGGGAAGCCCGTTTGATCTGTTCAGCCCGATCTCGCATCCGGACTGCCGGGAGATCACGGAAGAGCAGTTTGAAAACCGGATGATCCTGCAGAAGGTCATGATTCGCAACGGGTTTGTGTCGATAGACTGTGAGTGGTGGCATTTTACACTTGAGGACGAGCCATATCCGGATACCTATTTTGACTTTCCGGTATCGTCAGAATATTTAAGAAGATAAACACGGAGGATTTACACATAATGAAAGCATCGAAACGGGAAATGGCATTTGCCGGGCGGTATTTTCATGAAGTCAGGCATACGACCTTAAATCCGGGAGGACCCGGTGTGGTGAGGATCCATCTGGTCCCGCCCAAAATTACAGATAACGACATTGAACCGAGCGTCGCGATCATTAACGGTATGGACATGATCCCGGTCGGAAAATCCTGGAGCATCCTTTTAACGGCGCTCATGGAGAGGATCAATCCGTATCACGGTCGTGAGATAGAGCAGGCCGAAGCGGATAAGATAGTAGATCTTACCTGCGCAGATGTCAGGAAGATATATCCGTTTGTCTCAAAGAAGCGTCTTAAAGCAGATATTGACCGTATTATGAATACCTTTACGCAGGTGGCTTACAGAGAGCCTGTGGACGAAGCGATCGGGTTCATGAGTATTGGTGAATATGCGCCGTATATGAATGCTCCGCACAGGATGGACCTTATGGTCAGTGCGATGACAAAGAACGGCAGCTGGCACTGCAACCAGAACTGCATCCACTGCTACGCGGCGGGACAGCACAATGCGGAAGAAACGGAGCTTGGAACCGATGACTGGAAGAAGATCATCGACAAGTGCCGCGAGGCGGGGATCCCGCAGGTGACATTCACCGGCGGAGAGCCGACGATGCGGGAAGATCTTCTGGAGCTGATCACTTATGCCGGATGGTTCGTAACAAGGCTCAACACCAACGGCATCAAGCTGACGAAGGAGTATTGTCAGCAGCTGAAGGAAGCTTCCCTTGACAGCATTCAGATAACTTTTTACTCGGACGATAAAGAAGTGCATAATCGCCTGGTGGGAGCCGACCGCTACACCGATACGCTCGCCGGGATCGAAAACGCGCTTGAGGCAGGCCTGAGCGTAAGTATCAATACACCCATATGCACACTGAACCGGGATTACGTAAAGACACTCAAATTCCTTCATGAAAAAGGCGTGACTTATGTGACCTGTTCGGGCCTTATAACTACCGGGAAGGCAGCCGGGGAGGAATCCATAGGACTTCAGCTTGAGCACGCCGAGCTTCGCGATATCCTGAGGGAGAGCGTAAAGTACTGCAATGAAAACGGCATGGAGATCAACTTTACATCTCCGGGCTGGGTCGGCGATGAGTTCTGCCAGGAGCTTGGTATCAGTACTCCCAATTGCGGCGCGTGTTTGAGCAATATGGCAGTCACGCCGGGCGGAAATGTCGTACCCTGTCAGAGCTGGCTTACGGGCGAGACGCTTGGAAATATGCTGGAGGATGGCTGGAAGGATATCTGGGAAAGTGAAAAATGCCGCGAACGCAGGGCATTTTCAGCAGATATGCGCTGTGAATGCCCGTTGCGTATCCAGAAGGGAGGACAGGCGAAATGATCAAAAAGAAAAGAATACTGGCATCTATGATCCTTTGCCTGATCGTTTTTGCGGGAATATTCTCGTTCGGGACAAAGGCGTATGCAGCAGATCTGGATGAGATATTAAATTATGATATAACGGTGGATCCGAACGAGGACGCGACGCTGACCATGACCTATCATGTCGACTGGAAGGTGCTGGATTCCGATTCAGAAGGGCCGCTTTCATGGGTGACCATCGGCATACCGAATTCAAATTATGTTTCATACCGCGGACTTTCCGATAATATCAAAAAGATCAGCTATACATCATCCGGCGGATCATATATAAGGATCGATTTTGACAGGGATTATTATAAGGACGAGGTCATAAGCTTCGACTTTGAAGTCATCCAGGATTACATGTACGAGATGAACATGCTAACGGAAGGCGAGACTGTATATCAGCTGACTCCCGGATGGTTCGACAGCCTGGTCGTAGACAATATTACGCTGCGCTGGAACGTCGATAAGGCGTTAAGCTGGTCGCCCTCATGTGTGACAAAGGACGGTTATCTTGTCTGGACGGATTCGCTTGGCAAGGGTGAATATCTAAGCGTGGAGGTCACCTATCCGAATACGGCTCTTTCTTTCGACGAGAGCAAATCCATAAACTCGGATTCCTATGGATATTCAGATGAGGATGATACGTACGCGGTAGTCGGCGGAGCAATCG
>CADBMM010000098.1 GCA_902795795.1 uncultured Lachnospiraceae bacterium
CGGTATCCTTTTCTTCGTGCTTGTCCTCTTTGCCGCGCTTACAAGCGCAATATCCCTTTGCGAAAGCGCGGTCTCAACATTCGAAGACGAGCTTGGATTCAGCCGTCACAAGGCTACAGCTTTGATGACCGTAATTATGGTCGTCCTCGGAACGCTTTCAGCGCTCGGATACGGACCCTTTGCAAGCGCAAAAATATTCGGGCTGCAGTTCCTTGACTTCTTTGACTTTATTACAAACTCGGTAATGATGCCGATATCAGCGTTATTCATCTGCGTCCTTATTTTCCGTCATATCGGCGTAAAACGTGTCGCGGAAGAGGTGGAATACGGCGGCGAAAGATTCAGCCAGAAGAAAATATTCAAATTCATGGTAAAGATCCTCTGCCCGATATTTGTCATCGTTATCCTGGTAGCATCGATCCTTAGCATGGCAGGTGTGATATCCTTCTGATCTGTATGACAGGGGGGACTTAAAAATGTTGATGGCTGAGCTGGTCGCTTATGCCAAAGATAAATATCAAATCGAAGAACAGCATAAATGGGCAGATTTTCCCGGCTTTTCTGTGCTCAGCCACCCTAAAACGGGAAAATGGGTCGCTCTTCTCATGCGTCAATGGGACACGGAAAGCGGCACCGAGATCGAGCGCTGCGACCTTAAATGCGGCAGTGGCACTTTAGTGCGTTTTTCCCGTCCGTACATTACTTCACCTATACGTATGCGGGGATATAAATGGGTCGATATCGCCTTTGACGACCGTACCGAACCGGTCGTTGTCTTTCAGCTTTTCGACCAGGCAATGGCCGAGGAAAACGGGAGCGGCTGTACCATCGTTCTGGGATCAGAGCTTTCCGCCGGCAGCGGAAGCTGGCAGGATACTCCCCTGCCCTTTTCCGGGAGTTCGTATCGTTCGAAAAAAGAGCAGCTTCCGGAAAAGCTTCGTGAAATGCGGCGCCTGTTTGTATACGGCAGGGAATCCGCCGAGGCTATAGCCGAAAACTTCTACCGTCAGGCTGTATTCATGCAGGACTATGAAGACGACTGTCCATGGACCGCCGGCGGTTTCTTCCGTTACTTTCCCACCTATCATGATATGACTACGCAGCAGCTCCGCGGATATTTCACCTGGCGTTCACATGTGCGCAGAGGAGATTATCAGCCGATCACTGCTTCCGCCGCATATATTTACATTTATGAACTGCTTAACGGAGTCGGCGCCGACTCGCCGGAAGATGTCCTGAAAAAGATGCAGGCATTTGAGGACGGCTATATAGCTCACGGAATGGGGGATAAGCGAATGCAGACCAATCTCCGTCGCTGGATGCTGGAATATGCCGTGCTTAATGACCTGCCGCCGGAGCTTGCCAGGGGCTATGCCGACCAGGAAATGATGGCACGGGACGCAGCCCTCGCCGTATTGATGAAGCCGGAAGCGTATTCAGATGATGAGGTCTTCCAGGCTCTTTGCAGATACAGCGGGAAAAAGGCCGCCGAATCGCCTGTGATCAGACTCGATCCCGCACATGGGCAGCATCTGTTTGGCGAAGTGTGGCGTTCTGCCGCTGCATCCGGCCGGCAGGAAAAAAAACTGTTTGTCCTCTGCTTTGGTGAAATGAAGACACGCCGCTGGTACCCCCTTGGCAACGCCATCTATTATAAAAAGGAACGGCCCGCCAACAGAGTTTATGTTCTCAACGAGTGCCGCAGTTTTTGCTGCAAAGACGGGCTGTGGACTGAAAGCGCATTTGAGTCCCTCTCCTTCAGCAAGGCTGTATTTCAGGGATTTATGCACGAGACAGACGCGAGACTTCGCCGCTATCTGAAAACAGGGCGATATCTGAAGGAAAAGCCGGAGGATGCCTGGGTGATCCCCTTTATTGATGCTGCCATTGAAGCAGATAAAAAAGCGCTGGCCGAAGCCGCCAGACCGAAGATCACCATCGACCTCTCCGGACTGGACAAGATCCGCCGTGATGCGGCCGGAACCCGCGACAGCCTGCTTACCGAAGAAGAACTGTATGAGCCTGAAGATGTCATGGCGCCTGAAAAGACAGTCATGATGCCTGAAGAAACTGCCACGGCACCTGAAGAAACTTATATGATGCCTGAGGCAACTGTTGCGGATCCCGGAAAAGAGGAAATATCAGACCTCCCGCTGGATAAAATACAGATACAGATCCTTCGTGCTCTTCTGCGCGGTGAGGATGTAACTGAAATGATAAAAAACGATCACCTGATGCCGGCCATAACGGCGGATCTCATCAATGAAGCCTTATTTGACGAGTTCGGCGATACCGTTGTGGACTGCGAAGACGACCATTTGACGCTGGTAGAGGATTATTCCGAAGATCTGGCACGATTACTTGGAGAAGCAAATAATGGATGAACATAAAAAAGTACCTAAGCGGATCGCACAGACGGTGCTTAACTCCTTAAAAGGCGGCGTAGTGCCGCGGATCGGCCTGCCCTATATCACGGTGGGTCGAAAAAACGAGATCGAAGCCCTGCTGCACGATGTGGATATCATCGCCGAGGGCGGCGCGTCCTTCCGGTTTATCGTCGGACGCTACGGAAGCGGCAAGAGCTTCCTGCTGCAGACTATCCGTAATTATGTGATGGACCGCGGCTTTATCGTGGCTGATGCCGATCTTTCGCCCGAGAGACGTTTGCAGGGAACAAAAGGCCAGGGGCTGGCCACATACCGCGAACTCATCTCCAACTTATCAACAAAAACAAAGCCTGAAGGCGGTGCGCTGACGCTGGTTCTGGACCGCTGGATAAGCGCTGTACAGAATGAAGCGATGCAGGAGACCAAACTTACCCCCGGCGATCCTGCCCTGGCTGACGCGACTGACAGGAAGATCTACGCGGTAACAGCTTCCGTAAGCGAACTGGTCCACGGCTTTGAGTTTGCCAGACTTCTGTCTGCATATTACCGTGCATATGTGAATGGCGACGATGAGACCAAAGCCAGTGTCGTCCGCTGGTTCCGCGGTGAATATTCTACAAAAACCGAGGCGAAGGAAGCTCTCGGTGTTAATATGATCATTACAGACGATGACTGGTACGATTATCTGAAGCTCTTTGCCACCTTCTTCCGTCTGGCGGGCTATACAGGCATGTTCATAATGATCGACGAGCTGGTGAACATCTACAAGATACCCAATTCGATCACAAGACAATATAACTACGAAAAGATCCTGACAATGTACAACGACACATTGCAGGGCAAGGCCAGATATCTCGGTATCCTTATGGGATCTACTCCGCAGGCGCTTGAGGACAAGCGCCGCGGCATCTACAGCTATGAGGCGCTGCGCTCCCGCCTGGCGGAAGGTCGCTTTTCAAAGCCAGGAGCCAGGGATCTCCTCGCGCCGGTGATAAGGCTTGAGCCTCTGACCGCCGAGGAAATGCTGGTGCTTTGCGAAAAGCTGGCAGAAATGCATGCCGGACTATACGGATATACCCGCAGCATCACCACAGATGATCTGGTAAACTTCATCAAGATCGAATACGGACGCATTGGCGCGGATCAGAACATAACGCCGCGTGAGGTGATCCGTGACTTTATAGAGCTGTCGGATCTGCTGTACCAGAATCCGGACATGAATATTACGGAACTGCTCTCCTCCGACGAATTCAGCTACGCAAAATCAGAAGCCGTTTCTGATGAGACGGATGCGGGCTTTGTGGAGTTTACGATATGAATGTATTTGAACGTTACGCACCGTTTATTCAGGACTATATCTACCGCTCCGGCTGGCAGAGCCTAAGAGCGGTCCAAAATGCTGCCGGCGATGCCATCTTCAACACAGAAGAAAACGTACTTCTGACTGCATCCACCGCCTCAGGCAAGACAGAAGCAGCCTTTTTCCCGATCCTGACACTGCTGGATGAAGACCCGTCACGAACTGTCGGCGTTCTTTATATCGCTCCGCTCAAGGCGCTAATTAACGACCAGTTCGGCCGTTTAAACGAGCTCTGCGAGGAAGAGGGTATTGCCGTGACCCGCTGGCATGGCGACGCCGCCCGGTCGGGAAAGCGGAAGCTGCTTAAAAAGCCATCCGGAATTTTGCAGATCACGCCGGAATCCCTTGAATCGCTGCTTATCAACAAACACATGGAAATTCCTTCCATGTTCAGCGACCTGCGCTTTATCGTTATCGACGAGATCCATTCCCTGCTGCGTGCGGACCGTGGGCTTCAGACCTTCTGTCTTATCGAACGTCTCTGTAAACTTGCAGGCTGCGACCCGCGGCGTATCGGACTCTCCGCCACCATCGGCGAACCCGGGCTGGCAGGGCAGTTTCTGGCTGCAGGAAGCGGCAGAGGTACTGTCATTCCAAAGTTTGACGGCGGAAAAGAAGTCTGGCGGCTGAGCATGGAGCATTTCTATAATTCCGATCCGCAGGCTGATGAAGGAAAGACAGTTCCGGCAGAAATCCCGCCTGTGGAAGACCCCACCGATACCGCCCCGAAGAACGCCGATCCCGGCATCGGATATATTTTCGAACATACCCGTGGAAAGAAATGCCTGGTATTTACCAATTCCCGGGAGGAATGCGAGTCTGTCTGCCAGCAGCTCCGCCAGTACTGCGAAGTCAACCACGAACCGGACCGTTTCCTTATCCACCATGGCAATCTTTCCGCTTCCTACAGGGAGAGCGCCGAGGATGAGATGAAAGACGACGATTCCCTTATGTCTGTCTGCGCCACGGCCACGCTTGAGCTTGGCATCGATATCGGCCGTCTGGAGCGGGCCTTTCATATCGATGCACCTTTTACTGTTTCCGGCTTTCTGCAGCGCATGGGCCGCACCGGACGGCGCGGCGATCCATCTGAAATGTGGTTCGTCATGCGTGAGGATCACCAGGAAGCCCGGGCTATGCTGCCTGACAGCATCCCCTGGTATCTTATTCAGGGTATCGCCTTAGTGCAGCTGTATATCGAGGAACGCTTTGTGGAACCTCCGCGTCTGGAAAGGCTGCCATACAGTCTTCTTTATCACCAGACCATGAGCACCCTTGCCTCTCACGGCGAGATGACGCCGGGCGAACTGGCTTCACGCGTGCTCTCCTTAAGTTGTTTCCACCGCATTTCGCAGGATGACTATCGCCTGCTGCTGCGGCATCTGCTTGAGATCGACCATATAATACGCACGGAAAACGGCGGACTTATCCTGGGTCTTGCCGGGGAACGCGTGGTAAATAACTATAAATTCTACGCAGTATTTCAGGAAAATATCGAATACACTGTGCGCTCCGGTTCAGAACAGCTTGGCACCATTGTCAAACCGCCGCCGGTCGGAGACAAGATCGCGATCGCCGGTCGTGTCTGGGTGGTCGAGGAAGTTGACCACAAGCGCCGTGAGGTCTTCTGCACTCTGGTAAAAGGAAACATTCCCGCCTACTTCGGAGATGTTGCAGGCGACATCCACACTCATATTCTGGAGCGGATGTACCGTGTACTCAGCGAAGATAAATCCTACCCTTATTTGATGCCGCACGCCGTCTACCGCCTGGCCGACGCGCGGGAAATATTCCGCAGATCGCTGATGTCCGAGAGGCCTTTAGTCCACCTTGGCGGAAAAATGTGGGCGCTTTTCCCATGGGTCGGAACATACGCGTTTCTGGCTATGGAACGCTTTTTAAAGCTGCGCTGCGGAAAAGCTCTTGGTCTTAAAGGGCTGCAGTCCTCACGCCCGTACTATATGCAGTTCACCATGCAGGTAACAGAGGCGGAATTCTACGAGACCGTCTGCCGGGAAGCGGCAGAGGATTTTGATGCCTTGGAGCTGGTCTATGAAAAAGAAGTGCCGGTATTTGAAAAATACGATGAATATGTACCGGATGAACTCGTTCGCAAAGGCTTTGCCTACGGCGTGCTCGATATGGACGGCATGAAACAGCGCGTCATGAGCTGGAGCAAATTTATGACTAAATAAAAGGCTGATGCGCTATACAAATAATGACGCATATCATTGTATTTTCTGAAAGGGACATTGCGGGTCCCGGTACTTCGCGATCGCAAGCAGAGCGATGCGGGAGCGTTAGTACCGCTGGGGAACCCGCACTAAGCGGGAGCGGTTCCTTGAAGAAATATACAATGATATGCGTCAATTTACGTGTAAGGCGGCAGCCTTTTATTTTTCAGATAGGTGCGTCGCGGTGGAAGCCCCAGCCGCATACGCTGAAGAAGGACGGACCGCAGTGCGCTCCGATGATCGGGCAGAGGTTTACGGCCTCTACGATCGTATCCTCCGGAACCTGCTCCTTTATCTGCTTTACAAGCTCCTCGACCTCTTCATAAAGAGATGTATGTCCTACGTAAATTATATGCGGAACATCCGGAACTCCGGAATCTTTCACATATGCGGAAACTATGCGTTTGAGCGCAATCTTCTGACCGCGGATCTTTCCGACTACGTCAAGCGCTCCCTTATCGTTGATGATCAGGATCGGTTTTATGTTCAGCATCGTGCCGACTATGGCTACTGCGCCTGAAACACGGCCGCCCTTGTGGAGATAGTTAAGGTCGCCGACCATGAACCTGTGGCACATGTAAGGGATCTTCTCATTAAGCCATGCTTCGTTTTCCTCTATCGTCATTCCCTTCGCACGGTTCATCAAAGCCGCCGTAACGACGACGCCCTGTCCCTGCGTCGCGGAAAGTGAATCGACTACGATAAGTTTTCTATCCGGAAACTCTTCCCTTAACTGCGCCGCTGCCGAGCAGGCGTTGTCATATGTCGCAGAAAGTCCCGATGTAAAGCAGACATAAAGGATATCGTGACCCGCTTCAAGATCAGGCGTAAACGCTTCAATGTAGTTGTACGGCGTGATCTGTGAAGTGTGCACATCTCCGCCTTCGCGAAGCGCAGCGTAAAGCTCGTCACAGCGTTTGTCGTGCTCGGGATCCGACGCATCAAACGAGAGCGTCTGTCCGTTTAAAATGTAGTCCATCGGTATCGTGCGGACGTCATATTCCTTGAAAACATGTGCCGGCATATCGCAGGCCGCGTCTGTATAAATCAGATAATTATCCATAAAAACCAATCCCTTTTTATTTCTTAAACTTTAATATTTCCCAAGACTTCCCGCATCCTTCGGGTTCTGATAGAACGTTTCATTCTTGCCCGGAAGTATAGCGTTAATGACGATGCCGATAATGGAAGCTACCGCAAGTCCTGAAAGCGCTACCGTAACTTTTCCTACGGTAAATGTGATAGCTCCGGTCGCAGCGTTTCCGACCTCAGGCGTAATGTTCGCGCCAAGAGCTCCGCTGAAGTTGATACCGATTGAAAGTCCGATGATCAGAGCTGCGATGATAACGTTTCTGCTCTTCTGGAAATCCGTATGGTTCTCGACCATGTTTCTGATACCGATCGCAGAGATCATTCCATAAAGTATGAGCGAAACGCCTCCGATCGTAGCAGCCGGCATGGCCTCGATTACAGCTGCGAACTTAGGACAGAATGAAAGGATTATCGCATAAAGTGCAGCGATCCTTATAACGAACGGATCATATACTTTCGTAAGGGCCAGAACGCCTGTATTCTCGCCGTATGTCGTATTCGCAGGAGCTCCGAAAAGAGCTGCGATAGCTGTTCCGACACCGTCGCCGATAAGTGTTCTGTGCAGACCCGGATCCTCAATGAAGTTCTTGCCGACGGTTCCACCGATGGCTGAGATATCTCCCACGTGTTCCATCATCGTTGCTACGGCGATAGGCATGATCGTGATAATAGCTGAAGCTACAAGTCCGCCGTTGATCTCACCGCTGGCTGCAAGGCCGAATACTGTACGGCTCCAGTCTACCGGAAGGCCTATCCACGCCGCATCTGCGACTCCGCTGAAATCCACATTTCCGGAAATTGCGGCTACAACATAGGAAACGATTACTCCGAGCAGGATGGGTATGATCTTTATCATTCCTTTGCCCCAGATATTGCATACTATAACGACCACGATAGCTACAAGAGCTATCGGCCAGTTCGTAGCGCAGTTGTTGAGCGCTGAAGGAGCCAGGTTCATACCAATGGCTACGATGATCGGTCCCGTAACTACCGGCGGGAAGAATCGCATTACCCTCTTGCTGCCGAAGATCTTGCATATGATGGCAAGCACAAGATAAAGAAGTCCGGCGCAGGCGATACCTATGCATGCATAGGACAGTGATGTGATATCATCATATCCCATTGCGGCTCCGGCTGCCTTAACGGCTGCATATCCTCCAAGGAACGCGAAAGAAGAG
>CADBMM010000099.1 GCA_902795795.1 uncultured Lachnospiraceae bacterium
ACCGGTATGCAATTATTAAAATTCGCCATAGAAGAGCAGCATCGTCTGGAAAATATGCTCGAGATGATACGAAATGAATTAAAAACTTCTCCGGATGGGCATCTGAAGTGCAAAATAAATAGAGGAAATATCCAGTATTATTGTGGAAATAAATATCTGAATAAGAAAAGTCATGACCTGGCGGCTGCTCTTGCTCAAAAAGATTATCTTGAATCGATCAAAGCAGCTGCAGAGCATAATCTAAGCATTTTGAAACGCTTTATTGCAGGGTATCAGAAAGATATATTCAGTGATATTTACAAAAAGCTTCATAGCGGGAGAAAGGCGTTTGTCAAACCGCTTGTTCTTCCGATTGAGGACATTGTATCTTTATGGGAAACTGAAGAATATGTACCGGGAAGCTTTGATGAAAATGACAGAACAGAGTACTACACAAGAAAAGGAGAGAGAGTTCGGTCCAAATCTGAAAAAATAATTGCAGATGAATTATTTGATGCAGGCATACCTTATAAATACGAGAAGCCGCTTTATCTGAATGATTGGAATAAAATCAAGCAATTCCGGCCTGATTTTACTGTGCTGAACAGGTCATCGGGACGATGTTATTATATTGAGCATTTCGGAATGATGGATAACATCTCTTATTATAATAATGCCCTGAGCAAACTGGATATTTATGAAAAAAACGATTTGCTGATCGGGAGGGATATCGTGATTTTTCACGAAACCTCTGCAGCACCGCTCAATATAAAAACAGTACGGCATTATATACATGAGTATTTGCTTTGAATTATATTATTAGGAAACATGTGGAATAATAACGAGGAAAATGGACGTCGTGCTTGTACGAACGGACATTTGACGACTATCGCCATCGAGCCGTCAGGCGAGATGGTTTATAATAAGGTGCCTGGTATAAATACTATTTACAAGAGAAAATACCTGATGTTAAACTATAAAAAAGATAAATAAGCAGTCGGCATACACAATAAAATGGATGGAGGCATATGAAGAACTTGGAAAGGTTGCAGGCGGTATGACGCCGGTGGTTGTGTTTTCAGGTGCGTCAATAATTATTACTACATCAATAATTGCAACTATTAAAGATGCATTAGATGATAAATAATTGATTTACAGGAACGCGAAGCGGTTCTGATAATAAACAGCCCGGACCAGAAGCAAAAACCGCTGGCCCGGGCTGTTGCTTTAATTACAGGGTATATTCATGATATAATTCTATTCGGAAAATAAGATACATTACTAATAGGTATTACTATGACCGTTAGAAAAGAGGTAAATCCAGATGCCCGAAATAAAGCACATAATCCATCCGATACCGCCTTTTTATGACAGCATGTCCAGGGTGCTGATCCTCGGCAGCTTTCCGTCGGTAAAGACCCGGGAGAGCGGGTTTTTCTACGGGCATCCGCAGAACCGGTTCTGGCCATTGATGACGGCGCTTTTCAATGAAGAAAAAGTACCGAAAACGATTGAGGAAAAGTCTGATCTTCTGAGAAGAAACCACATCGCTCTTTGGGATTCCATCCATGAGTGCGATATTATCGGATCAAGTGACAGTTCGATAAAAAATGCGGTGCCGAACGATATTTCGCAGATACTTGAAGCGGCCGATATCCGCCAGATATTCACGAACGGAAAGAAATCGCACGAGATCTATATGAAATACTGCTACCCGAAAACGGGAAGGGAAGACATCTGTCTTCCCTCCACATCGCCGGCAAACGCCGCGTTCCGTCTGGATTCACTCATAAAAGCCTGGGAGATCCTGAAGGGTTAAATATCAAAAGTGCTCTGATTAATGGTTTCATCCGGCCTGCCTGGCCTTCGGTTTGCAGCTTAGTCGGGCGGCGCGGAGAAGCATCGATATAGTTTTTATTCGAACAGTTCGGTTCCGCAGTTGATGAATCCGGACGGTACGAAATATAGGACGATGTTCCAAAAAAAGTTGACTGCTTTGATATCTCCGCTATAATGAAGTAGTGTGTTAACGTATTAGCAGTATGGAATACGGGAGGAAATTAATATATGTGCGGAATTGTCGGATTTGTAGGACACCAGCAGGCTGCGCCGATACTTCTTTCGGCCCTTTCAAGACTGGAATACCGCGGATACGATTCGGCCGGAGTCGCGGTCAGGGACGGAGAGAATCTTGCGGAAGTGGTAAAGGCGACCGGAAAGCTTATCAATCTGTCGCAAAAGATAGACGATGGAAATGCGCTAAAGGGTTGCTGCGGTATAGGCCACACCAGATGGGCGACCCACGGAGAACCCTCGGCGATCAACGCGCATCCGCATGTAAGCGGCAACTGTCTTAAATCGGGATCGGGTTCCGTGCAGTCAGGAGTCGTCGGAGTACATAACGGAATTATCGAAAACTATCAGGAGCTTAAGGATAAGCTTCTTAAGCACGACTACCGTTTTTACAGCGATACGGATACTGAGGTAGTCATAAAGCTCATCGATTACTATTACAATAAATACAAAATCGGCCCCATCGACGCCATCAACAGGACGCTGGTCCGTGTGCGCGGGACCTATGCGCTGGAAGTCATGTTCAAGGACTATCCGGACGAGATATATGTTGCCAGAAAAGATGCTCCGATCATACTCGGGATCGCGGACGGGGAAAGCTACATCGCATCTGATGTTCCGGCTATCCTGAGCTATACCCGCAGCGTATATTACATTGACAATCTGGAACTGGCCCAGGTAAAGGCCGGTGAGATACATTTTTACGATCTGAACGGCGACGAAGTCGAAAAGGAACCGGTCGAGATCGCCTTTTCTGCCGAGGCGGCCGAAAAGGGCGGATACGAACACTTCATGATGAAGGAGATCCATGAGCAGCCCAGGGTCATACGCGATACTCTGCATTCCGTGGTGAAGGACGGAAAAGTAGAGCTTCAGGTACCGGATGAAATATTGAAAAATATCAGCCAGGTCTATATTACAGGCTGTGGCTCGGCATATCACGCCGGGATCGTAGGACAGTATGTTATTGAGAGACTGACGGAT
>CADBMM010000100.1 GCA_902795795.1 uncultured Lachnospiraceae bacterium
ATCAAAATAATTCTCTTCATATCGCACCTCTTCATATTGCAGTCATCTATCTCAATTATGATCATTAACAAGTTTAATTGCTAAGTTCATTATACATGAAACAGGTTATATTTGAAACCTTTAGTATATGCAAAAGTTATCTAAAGATAATAATATTATTTACAGGATAATAATAAACGGAAAACGAAAAGCAGCTCTTGAGCAGCCGCTTTTTTAGTGCTAATATATATTAGTTATGAGTGTATTCAGACTTGGATGATTTTAGATATAAGGAGAAACAGATCATGAAACTTGGTATCGTCGGCCTTCCAAATGTAGGCAAGAGCACGCTTTTTAATGCGATAACGGGCACGGCAAATGCCCAGGCAGCAAATTATCCCTTCTGTACGATAGAACCGAATACCGGTATCGTAGCGGTTCCCGATGAGCGGCTGGATAAGCTGGCAGAGATCTGGGAGACGAATAAGAAGACGCCGGCCGTAGTGGAATTTGTAGATATAGCAGGACTTGTAAAGGGAGCGAGCCAGGGCGCCGGCCTCGGAAATAAATTCCTCGGCCATATCCGTGAATGTGACGCCATAATCCACGTTGTCCGCTGCTTTGACGACGATAATATAACCCATGTAGTTGAAGATGCCACCAAGCCGGCTCCGGTGGATCCCGAGGGCGATATCGAATGCATCGACCTGGAACTGATCATGTCTGACCTGGAAATGGCGCAGAACCGCCTGAACAAGCATGCAAGAGCAGCAAAGACAGGTAATAAAGAAGCCAAGGCCGAACTTTTATGGCTGGAACCGCTTATCGAGCATCTTGGCAAAGGATTAAGCGCAAGAACATTTGAATTCGATGAGAAGGATGATGCACAGCAGCTGGCCCTGAAAGAGCTTGGACTTCTTTCCATGAAGCCGATCATCTATGCCTGCAACATGGATGATGACGGAGCGGCGGATCCCGAATCTAATGAATATTATCAGATAGTAAAGAAACGTGCCGATATCGAGGGTGCCCAGGTCATAGCGATCTGCGCCAAGACCGAGGAGGATCTGGCCGAGCTCGATGAAGAAGAAAAGGCCGAATTCATGGCGGATCTGGGACTTGCCGAATCCGGACTTAACCGACTTATAAAAGCAAGCTATTCATTGCTCGGGCTGATCTCATTCCTTACGGACGGTAAGAAAGAGTGCCGCGCATGGACTATAAAAGACGGCACGAAAGCACCGCAGGCAGCAGGTAAGATACATTCAGACTTTGAAAGAGGCTTCATAAGAGCTCAGGTAATAGGCTTTGAGGACCTGAAAAACGCCAACTATGATTATGCGGCTGTCCGCGCTAAGGGTCAGCAGAGGACAGAGGGTAAAGAATATGTCGTTAAAGACGGGGATGTTATAGAATTCCTGTTCAACGTATAAATTCATGAACGGAAAACCAAAGGCATATAACAGAAGGTTTGCTTCGGCAAAGAATAAGCAATACGGGGAAAATTGAAAAATGCAGATCACAAGAAATGACATAAGAAACGTAGCGATAATAGCCCATGTAGACCATGGCAAGACCACTCTGGTCGATGAGCTTTTAAAGCAGAGCGGTGTATTCCGCGAAAATCAGGAGGTCGCTGAGAGGGTAATGGACTCCAACGATCTTGAGAGGGAAAGAGGAATCACGATCCTTTCCAAGAATACGGCCGTATTTTACAAAGATACCAAAATAAACATCATCGATACTCCCGGACATGCGGATTTTGGCGGTGAGGTAGAGCGTGTACTTAAAATGGTCAACGGCGTTATCCTCCTGGTCGATGCTTTTGAAGGTCCGATGCCGCAGACAAAATTCGTTTTAAGAAAGGCTCTGGAGCTGGATCTTAAGGTAATAGTCTGCATAAATAAGGTCGACAGGCCCGAGGCCAGACCGGACGAGGTCGTGGATGAGGTCCTTGAGCTTTTGATGGACCTGGATGCTACAGACGAGCAGCTTGACGCGCCGTTCATTTATGCATCAGCCAAAAAAGGATGGGCAGTTAATGATCTCGATGATGAAAGAATTAATATGACGCCGCTGTTCGAGGCAATACTTAAATACATCCCTGCGCCGACAGGCGATCCGGATGCAGGCACCCAGGTTCTGATCTCTACGATCGATTATAACGAGTATGTGGGCAGGATCGGTGTCGGCAAGGTGGACAATGGCCGCATTGCAGTCAACCAGGAAGTAATGCTTCTCAACCATCACGATCCTGAAAAGAAAAAGAAGGTAAAGATCAGCAAGCTCTACGAGTTTGACGGACTTAATAAAGTAGATGTGAGGGAAGCTGGAGTAGGATCTATCGTTGCGATTTCGGGCATATCTGAGATCCATATCGGGGATACCTTATGCGATCCTGAGGATCCTAAACCCATACCGTTCCAGAAGATCTCCGAACCTACGATCTCCATGAATTTCTGTGTAAACGACTCGCCTCTGGCCGGCCAGTCAGGAAAATATGTAACTTCCAGACATATCAGAGACAGGCTGTTCAGAGAGCTTAATACAGACGTTTCCCTTCGCGTTGAGGAGACGGATTCAGCCGATACTTTCAAGGTATCCGGCCGTGGAGAGCTTCACTTATCTGTCCTTATCGAGACAATGCGCCGCGAAGGCTATGAATTTGCGGTCAGCAAGGCTGAAGTTATCTATAAGTACGATGACAAGGGCAAAAAGCTTGAGCCTATGGAGCTGGCTTATATCGATGTGCCTGAGGAGTTCGCAGGAACCGTGATTTCCGCGCTTTCGGAAAGAAAGGGCGAGCTTCAGAACATGAGCATCGGAAGCGACGGAAATAACAGGCTGGAGTTTTCTATCCCGGCCAGAGGACTTATCGGATTCCGCGGCAACTTCCTTACCATGACCAAGGGTACCGGTATCATGAATACGATATTCGATGATTATGCTCCATATAAAGGCGATATAGCCTACAGAAAGCTCGGATCCCTTATAGCCTTTGAGGCAGGCGAAGCCGTTACATACGGTCTTTTCCAGGCTCAGCAGAGGGGCATGCTTTTCATACAGCCCGGTGAGAAGGTATATGCGGGAATGGTCATAGGCCAGTGCGCTAAGCCTGAGGATATCGAGCTTAATGTCTGCAAGACCAAGCATCTTACGAATACAAGATCGTCGTCGGCAGATGAGGCGCTTACGCTTACTCCGCCTAAGATCCTTTCGCTCGAAGAAGCGCTTGAATTTATCGATACAGACGAACTTCTGGAGGTAACTCCGGATGATCTGCGTATCCGCAAAAAAGAGCTGGATCCGAGGCTTAGAAAACGTGCGGCGATGTCGGCAGCGGCAAAGAACGAATGAATTATAGTAAGATCTGGACTCCTGTCGGAAACGGCAGGAGAATAACGAGGCGTTATTGTGAGAAATGATCTTGATGCATTTGAGCGGATACTCCATGACAGGAAGAGTCCGCTCAATTTTATTATCATAATAATCAATATAATAGTTATTATAGCCGTAGCAGCGACAGGCGGAACGGATAATATCGATCATATGCTGGAGGCCGGCGCTGCTTATACACCGTATATAATGAATGGTGAGTGGTACAGGCTGTTCACTTCCATGTTCCTGCATTTCGGATTTCTTCATATTGCCGGTAATATGCTTTTGCTGTTCTTTATCGGCGATTATGCGGAGAGATATCTTGGAAAGATCAGGTATATCCTGCTTTATATCGGCGGAGGCCTTATCGGGAATCTGGTATCTTTATGGGTAGAGCTTTCAAGCGGGAACTATTCGGTTTCCGCGGGGGCTTCGGGAGCAGTATTTGCGGTGCTTGGCGCTTTGGCAGCCATGGCCGTAAAAAACGGCGGAAGGCTGTATGATATCTCTCTTAAAAATCTTATCATACTCGTGGGGCTGCAGATAGTATTCAGCTTTACGACTACCGGAGTTGATGTCGCGGCCCATATTGGAGGACTGGCAGGTGGATTTGTGATCTGTTATGCAGAGCTTATGATCGCAACGGTATTCAACAGAAGAAAACGTTGACAGGTATTGTTAAGGGTATCAGTACGATAAATGCGTTATACTGTAATTGTGCATGTTGGATAGTCTGTGCGGATTGCGAAGCCTTAAGCGGCTGTGGTATAATAATACAGATAATGATTGCTCTGATTTTGCCGCGCTGGATGACAAAAGTTTTGTGTATCAGGAGCCGAGAAATCATTGCGTTAATAAAGAATTACTGATCAGGAGATTTTAAAAATGGAATTTGAGACATTACAGAAAGATATGGTAGCGGCTATGAAGGCAAGGGATAAGGAACGCAAGGAAGCAATATCCTCGCTTATCTCTGCTGTAAAGAAAGTCGCGATCGATGAAGGAACAAGAGATAACATTACGCCCGAACTTGTGGACCGCGTGATCTTAAAGGAGCTTAAGACTGCACAGGAGCAGCTGGATACCTGTCCGGATGAAAGAGCAGACCTGAAAGCCGAGTATAAATTCAGATATGATGTTATAAATGAGTACGCCCCAAAGCAGATGTCTGCTGACGAGATAAAAGCGTTTTTAAATGAAAAGTTCGCCGACCTGATCGCATCGAAAAATAAAGGAGCGGTCATGAAGGCCGTAATGCCTGAACTTAAGGGCAAGGCTGATGGAAAGATGATAAATATGATAGTTGCCGAGCTGTGCAGCTGATAATGGAACACGGGCGATTTTACGCCCGTGTGATTAGTTTAACGGTAAATTTTTGAAGGCTGGAAAAGCACACACCTTCATATAGGGCTTAAAAACGCTTGCTGAGAGCTTTTCATGGTGAAATGAATGATTGGTGGGAAAATATTGCCGGATGGACTGGAGAGGAAATACGAAGCTCTGAAGGACATTATAGCAGGTTATGGGAGCGCAGCAGTGGCTTTTTCCGCCGGTGTGGATTCAACGTTGCTTCTTAAGGCTGCGTCGGATGTGCTTCCAACAGATAAAGTGCTTGCCGTTACGGCAAAGGGCGTCATGATCCCGCAGCGTGAGTCCGGCGAGGCGGAGGAATTTTGCCGCGATCTTGGTATAAGGCATATTACCTTTGAGGCCGATGTGCTTTCGATAGATGAGTTCAGAAAGAACGTTCCGGAGAGATGCTATTACTGCAAAAAAGCGATTTTTTCAAAGATCAAAGGGATTGCTGCAGATAACGGGATCGGGTTTGTGCTTGAAGGCTCAAATATGGATGATGAAGGCGATTTCAGACCCGGACATAAAGCTATAAAAGAATTAAAGGTGTACAGTCCCTTGCGAGAAGCTGGGCTTTATAAAAGTGAAATAAGGGATCTGTCAGAATATCTTGGACTTAAGACAGCAAAAAAGCCATCCTATGCCTGCCTTGCGTCGAGATTCGTCTATAACGAGGAGATAACGCCAAAAGGGCTGGAAATGGTCGATAAGGCTGAACAGCTGCTTATAGACAAGGGCTTCGGTCAGCTGCGTGTACGTATACACGGAGGAAACATGGCCAGAATAGAAGTGCTGCCGGATCGTATTGAAGATGTGCTGAAACAACGGGAAGAGATATTAAGAAAGCTTATGGAATACGGATTTTCCTACGTCACGCTGGATCTGAAGGGGTACAGGACAGGCAGCATGAACGAGACCCTGATCAGTGTCGGAAAATAA